>CAXQQM010000109.1:0-6483 GCA_964226055.1 Robiginitalea sp.
CGATCAGGCGCTCCTCAATGCGCAGGATTTCCTGTTTCAACGCCTCTTTCTCCTGGCGGGTGACCTGCTCCCGCATCTCCCTGAGGGATTCAACGCGATTTTCATAGGGTTCCTGTCCCAGGGCAACGTGCATACTGGCGAAGATCAACATGGGGATTAACAGTCGTACAAGTGTGTTCATTTCTTTTTGATTTGATGATTGATGAATAGACTCCTCCCGGACCCCGTTACGGGATCGGAATAATTGTTTGTATTTCAATGGGTTAATTGTTCCGGTCGGCTACCGCTGTACGCACCTTCATAAAGCCGGTTTTCAGTTTTTCGAACAATTCTTCCCGGAAAGTCTGGTCGAGTTCCGATTCAGCAGCCGACAGGAGCGACTGGGCGTCCACCGAATCCCGGGGCATTTGGTAGGCCGAAGCTGCGATCCGTTCCTGCGCCGCACGCAGCAGTGAATCGATTTCGGCTTCCGTAACGACAGCACCCCCGTCCTGTTCCCGCTGGGCAACCTCAGTTAGTACGGCCTCGAGTTGCCGGTCTATTTGCGAAGCCAGGCCGTTGGTATCCACCCCGGTTGCCGGGGCCACGCCGTTATTGGCGATATCCGGGCCGGGTTCAGCTGTCTGCGGCAATTGGGCCTCCCGTTTCAGGTCTGCCGACGGTTGCCTTCCCCCCGAGGATCCCGAGGCATCCCGAAGGCCTTCCGGGTTGGGTTCCCCGGCCAGGGCATCGGCAGGCGGCTGCTCCCCGGCCGGTTGGGACTGTTGGCGGTCCTCCGCCCGGGTATCCGGGGCAGTCACCACGGGCAGGTCCCCGCTAGCCGGGTCCGGCCCCATGGGATCAATGCCCCCGGCGCTTCCCGGACCGGACAGCATCCGGATCCCCAGGACGATCAGCAGGCAGGCTGCCGCAGCGTACATCCAGGGCAACCAACGATTCCGACGGCCCGCCCCACGGGGTACGTCCAGCCGTCCGGACAGGCGCTCCCAGGCCCCGGGGGTCGGTTGGATCTCCTGTTCCTGTAATTTTTCCTTTATTTTCCTTTCAAAATCAACGGGTGCCATAACGGGTAATTTGATGTTTTTCCAGCTGCTCCTGCAGCAATTTCCGGGCCTTGTACAACTGGGATTTGGAGGTGCTAACGGATATATCCAGCAATTCCGCAATCTCCGGGTGTTTGTAGCCTTCCACAACGTATAGGACAAAAACGGTCCGGTACCCTTCGGGCAAGGCATCGATGAGTTCATAAATCTGGCGCAATTCCAGGAAATCCGATTCCCGATCCGGTTTGCTGGCGGGCTCCGGCAGTTCCTCCTGGAGCACCAGGAATTGCCTTTTGCGCAAAAAGTCAATCGACTGCCGCACCATGATCCTCCGTATCCAGCCTTCAAAACTGCCTTCGTGCCTGTAGGTTGCCAGGTTTTCAAAGACCTTGACAAACCCTTCGATCATCACGTCTTCCGCGTGTTGCAGGTCCCTTACATACCGACGGCATACAGCCAGCATCTTTGGGGACCAGTGTTCGTAAAGCGTTTTCTGTGCTTCCCGATGCCCATCGCGGGCCTTTCGGATAAGGGCCTTCTCGTTCTGAAATAAGGCGATGATCTTCACGGTTTGGTGTCGGTTTCTATTGATATAGACGTAGCCGGTTTCAAAAGGGTTGCCTGGGGGGCTGATTACTGCCTGCGGTCCACCACGTAATTGACCATCAATTCCAGGGCATCCCGGTAGGGTGATTTCGGGAACGGAGTGAGCATATCCAGGGCTTCCTGCTTGAATTCCTGCATCCGGCCTTCGGCGTATTCCAGGCCACCGGAAGATTTGACGAAATCGATGACTTCACGCACCCGTTTTTTATCCGTATTGTGGTTCTTCACCGAATTGATCAGCCACTTCCGGTCCCGGTCGGAGGCCGAATTAAGCGTATAGATCAGGGGAAGCGTCATTTTCTGTTCCTTGATATCGATTCCGGTGGGCTTCCCGATCCGGTTTTCTCCGTAATCGAACAGGTCGTCCTTGATCTGGAAGGCCATCCCGCAGCGTTCCCCGAACTTCCGGAACATTTCCACATATTCCGAATCTGGACGGACCGAGGCGGCCCCCAGGCTGCAACACGCAGCGATCAGCGTAGCGGTTTTCTGCCGGATGATCTCGTAATATACTTCTTCGGTAATATCCAGCCGGCGCGCCTTCTCGAGCTGCAGGAGTTCGCCTTCGCTGATTTCCCGCATGGCCGCCGAAATGATCCGCAACAGGTCAAAATCCCCGTTGTCCACGGATAACAGCATCCCCCGGGCGAGCAGGAAGTCCCCCACCAGGACGGCAATCTTGTTCTTCCACAGGGCATTGATGGAGAAGAAGCCCCGTCGTTTGAAGCTCTCATCCACCACATCGTCGTGAACCAGGCTTGCCGTATGGATCAGCTCGATGACCGAGGCGCCCCGGTAGGTCCGTTCGTTTACCTGGCCCTCGTTGAGCAGTTTGGCCGTCAGGAAAACGAACATGGGCCGCATCTGCTTCCCCTTTCGGTTGACGATGTAGTAGGTAATGCGGTTGAGCAGTGGCACCTTGGACGACATGGACTGATGAAACTTCTTTTCAAAGAGTTCCATCTCCTTATCAAAGGGCTCACGGATGCGGGCGCTGGTCTTCAATTCGGTCGTTTTGGAAGGTCCGGTCTAAGCAGGTATAAATGTAGGCAAAAAGGCGGGGTTTACGACTTGTTGGCGAGCTGCCCACAGGCGGCGTCGATGTCCTTGCCCCGGGAACGCCGGACGGTAACCGTGATACCCGCTCCCTCCAGGGCGGTGATGTATGCCTGCAGGGCGGGTTCGGATGCCTGCCGGAAGGCCTCGTCCCCGATGGGGTTGTATTCGATCAGGTTGACTTTGCAGGGGACGGCCCGGCAGAATGCCAATAGTGCAGCCACGTCCTCCGGCCCGTCGTTGATCCCCTCCCAGACCACGTATTCATAGGTCACCCGGTTCCCGGTCTTCTCGTACCAGTAAACGATGGCCTCCCGCAGGTCGGCTAGCGGAAAGGTCTCATTGAACGGCATAATCGTGGAGCGGGTGCTGTCGATGGCAGAATGCAGGGAAACCGCCAGGTTAAACCGCGGGCCCTCGTCGGCCATCCGGCGGATCATCTTGGGGACGCCCGAGGTGGAGACCGTTATGCGGCGGGGGGACATGCCCAGGCCCTCTTCCGAGGTGATTTTCTCGATCGCCTTCATCATATTCGGGTAATTCATCAACGGCTCCCCCATCCCCATAAAGACGATATTACTCAGGGGGCGATCGAAATAGAGCCGGCTCTGCCGGTCAATGACCACCACCTGGTCGTAAATCTCATCCGGGTTCAGGTTCCGCATCCGCTTCAGGCGGGCCGTGGCGCAGAATTTGCAATCCAGGCTGCACCCCACCTGGCTGGATACACAGGCCGTGGTGCGGTTCTCGGTGGGGATCAGCACGGATTCCACCACGAGCCCGTCGTGCAGGCGCACGGCGTTCTTCACCGTCCCGTCGGCGCTGCGCTGCATCCGGTCTACTTCAATATGGTTGATGGTGAATTCGGCGGCCAGCTGCTCCCGGAGATCCAGGGAGAGGTTCGTCATCGCATCAAAGTCATGCGCCCCTTTTTTCCACAGCCATTCATATACCTGGTTGCCACGGAAGGCCTCCATCCCGCGGGATTCGAAGAAGTCCCGCAACTGCTCCCGGCTCAGGGCGCGGATATCTTTTTTGGCCTCGGACTTCATATCGGCAGGGGTTCGGGCCGCTTCCGGCCGGTTTTAATTAAAGGATCAGCATGGCGTCCCCGTAGGAATAGAACCGGTACTGTTCCAAAATGGCTTCCTTGTAGGCCCGCTTCATCAGGTCGTGGCCCATAAAGGCGGAAACCATCATCAGCAGGGTGGACTTGGGCAGGTGGAAATTGGTCACCATGCAATTGGCGATGCTGAACTCGTAGGGCGGGAAGATAAACTTGTTGGTCCAGCCTTCGTGGGTATTCAGCATGTGCTCGGAAGAAACGGCACTTTCCAGGCCCCGCATCACGGTGGTCCCCACCGCGCAAACCTTGCGCTTGTGCTTCTTGGCCGTATTGACGATCTCGGTGGCCCGCTCGTCGATGACCAGCTCTTCACTGTCCATCTTGTGCTTTGACAGGTCCTCCACCTCAACCGGGCTGAATGTCCCCAACCCGACGTGCAGGGTGAGCTCGGCAAAGTTGATCCCTTTGATTTCCAGACGTTTGAGCAGGTGTTTGGAGAAATGCAGGCCAGCTGTCGGGGCGGCTACGGCACCCTCATACTTGGCGTAGATGGTCTGGTAACGGCTTTCGTCTTCCGGCTCCGGGTCCCGTTTGATGTATTTCGGGAGCGGTGTCTGCCCGAGCTCCCGCATTTTGCGGCGGAAATCGGTGTAGGAGCCGTCGTAGAGGAAGCGCAGGGTGCGTCCCCGGGAAGTGGTATTGTCAATGACTTCAGCTACCAGGGCCTCATCTTCCCCGAAATAGAGCTTGTTGCCAATCCGGATTTTCCGCGCCGGGTCTACCAATACATCCCAAAGGCGCTGTTCTTCGTTCAGTTCACGAAGCAAAAAAACCTCGATGCGCGCCCCGGTCTTTTCTTTGTTCCCGTAAAGGCGGGCGGGGAATACTTTTGTATTGTTGAGCACCATCACATCGTCTTCCGCAAAGTAGTCGATCAGGTCCTTGAACAATTTGTGCTCGATCTTACCCGTTTCCCGGTGGACGACCATCAATTTGGATTCATCCCGGTTCTCTGTCGGGTACTCGGCCAAAAGTTCTTTGGGAAGTTCAAAATTAAAATGTGATAGTTTCATATAGTCTGGCGTTCGTGTTTTTTGCGGCTGCAAATATACGATCCCCGGACATGGGATGTCAAGTAATTGCAGGACTTAAATTCGAAAACGCTGGGAAGTTGCAGGCGGAAGCCCAATCGATTTCTGGCGGAAGCGCCAATTGATTATCTTTAAACGTCCTGAACAGCGGGCTAACCTTCGCGTATGAAATACAATTATTACCTGTCCATCATCCTCTGCCTTGCGGCCTTCGGTTCGTGCGGGACGCCAAAAAATTCCGGTGGTCCGGGGTTTCCCTATGCCACAACCTGGGAACTCGACTTTATCTCGGGTACCCGGATTGCTTTTGAGGGCTTGTTCCCCGACCGGAAGCCAGTCCTGACCTTTGATGCCGGCGAGTCGACCGCCTCGGGCAACAGCGGCTGTAACGGGTATTCGGCACCGGTGGAGATTTCCGGCAGCTCCATCGAATTCGGACAGCCCGGCCCCTCCACCATGATGTACTGCGGGCCCGGGGAGAACCAGTTCCGCGAGATGCTCCAGAAGGTGGACGGATGGGAGGTAAATTCAAACGGCAAACTCACGCTGCTGCTCGGGGACATCCCGATGCTGCGCTTTAAACAGGTGTCTCCGTGAATTGGAAAAAAAATATAACCAGGAATACGGGTTGCTACCTGGCAGGTATTGGCCTCTCTTTGTTGCTGGCCCTTGCCGGCTGCACGGATTCCCCTACCGGGGAGGCAAAGCCCGTGGTGGACTGGCAGGAGCGGGCTACGCGCATCCCTGAAGATTCCCTGCAGGCAGGGGCCACGTATCTGTCGGTCTATTCACAGATCTACAGCCAGTCAGAGCACCGGACCTTCAACCTGACGGTCACCGTGAGCTTGCGAAACACGAATACCGCCGATACGGTATATATCGAATCCGTGGATTACTACGACACCAGCGGGGAGGCAATCCGGAAGTACATCCGGCAACCCGTATATATAGGGCCTATGGAAACGGTGGAAATCGTCATCGCCGAAGATGACCTGCAAGGGGGTACGGGTGGCAATTTCTACTTCGACTGGCTCACCCCGGTAGGGGCCCAGCCGCCTTACTTCGAAGCGGTAATGATCAGCACGTACGGGTCGCAGGGGCTTTCTTTCAGCACCCAGGGACACCCGGTTGGCACCCCCCGGAAGCATCCGTAGTTCCCGAATACCGGGTAGCTACACCTCGAGGTGGCTGAACCCGAGCTCCTCCAGGTCGTCCCAGAAGTCCGGGTAGGATTTGGAGACCACGCCCGCATCCTCGATAACCAGGTCCGTTTTGAGCCCCAGTGGGGCGAATGCCATGGCCATCCGGTGGTCGTTGTAGGTGGAAATGCGCTGCATGGCCACAATCCTCCGGCTGGGTTCCAGGTGCAGGGATTCGTCCGTTACCCGGATCTCGGCACCGAGTTTCTTCAATTCGTTTTCCAGGGCCACAAGCCGGTCGGTTTCCTTGATCTTCAGGGTGTGCAACCCGGTGAGCTCGCAGCCGATCCCCAGGCCGAAGCAACAGGCCGCCAGGGTTTGGGCCAGGTCGGGGGAACGGATCAGGTCACAGCGGAAAAAATCGGAAACGGGGTCCCCGCTGCGGGTAATTTCCAGACGGTCGTCCTCAAACTGGGATTCCA
>CAXQQM010000110.1:0-9658 GCA_964226055.1 Robiginitalea sp.
GCCGCACACCCCAGGGAGCCCGGGGACATATCCCGCTTAAACCATACCGGAACGCACCCGGTGCATACGGACCTGGCCATCGATGCGGCCATGGACTACCTGGATTATATAGGGATCAAGCGGAAGGCCGCGCGCCTCCGGGAATTGCAGCGCGCCTGGACCGAGCCCCTGCGCACTGTTCGCGGGGTCCGGGTCAATACCCCGGAATCCCCGGAACGCAGCTGTGCCATCGCAAACGTCGGGGTGGAAGGACTCCTGCCTGCCGAACTGGCAACGACGCTCCTGGAGGATTTCGGTATTTACACCGTGGCCATCGACGGGGCGGGGGTTCAGGGCTGCCGGATTACCCCGAACGTATTCAATACCCCGGAAGAAATGGCGCATCTGGTGGCCGCTGTCTCCGAAATTGCCCGGCGGGCGCGATAAACTGAGATGCGGAAAACCGGGATGCGGAAAACCGGGATGCGGGAAAGCTGATATGAATCATAGTTTGCGCAGCACCAAGGCAGTAGCTTTACATTTCGCTCGGGAGTGATTCCAAACAGTATACATCATATTTAAATTCAATAACAATTAAAACCATGGAAAAATTTCAAATCAGCAGGAGGCTGGTCGGGGGGCTGGTGGTGCTCCGGATCCTGATCGGATGGCATTTCCTGTACGAGGGAGTGATCAAACTCTACAACCCCGAATGGACCAGTTTCGGGTACCTGGCCACCGCCCAGGGCCCCCTGAAACCGGTTTTTACCTCCCTGGCCTCAGAATCCCTGCTCCCCTGGGTAGACACCCTGAATTGGGTAACCCTGATCCTGGTGGGTGTTACGCTGATCCTCGGGGTATTTGAGAAAGCCGGGGCCCTGGCGGGAATCGGCCTGCTCCTGTTGTACTACCTGGCGCACCCGGCGCTTCCCGGCAGCCCCCAGCTCAATACGGAGGGCAGTTACTGGCTGGTCAACAAGAACCTGATCGAGGCCGCCGCCTGCTACCTGCTCTTCCTGCAACCGACCGGCTCGCTATTTGGCCTGCCACGGTTGTGGTCGAAAAACACACAGAACGAACCTAAAACGCGCATATCATGAAATGGACACGCAGAGAAGCCCTGATGGGCCTGGGCGGAATCCCAATCCTCGGAGCCGTATGGTGGGCCGGCGCCGCCAGTACCGTCGGCCGCAAAAAAGAACGCAATGCTATCCTGGAGAGCCTCAATATCCAGCCCAGCCTGCCCCCTGCGGTTCAGGGCATCGGCGGGGAGCCCGTAAAAATCGGCATCATCGGTTTTGGTATCCGGGGGGAACAGCTCTGCCGGTCGCTCGGCTTTGCCACAGACGAATGGATTGCGGAGATGGAGGAGGCGGAAGCCCTGGCCCGGGAAGCGGGGGAGGCCTTTACCGCCCTGGAAGATTTTAAGAACCAGGAGCCGCTGAATGTGCGGATTACCGGGGTTTGCGATATATTCGATATCCGGGCCGAGAAAGCTGTACGCTCCTTCTCGGACGAAACCCATACGGTCCGGCGTTTCCGCACCTACCAGGAGATGATCTCCAGCGGGGAGGTGGAAGCCGTGGTGATTGCCACCCCGGACCACTGGCATGCCCCCATGGCCATGGAGGCGCTCCGCCAGGGGGTCCATGTCTATGTGGAGAAGCCCATGACCCATACGCTCTCGGAATCTTACGAACTGCGGGATGTGGCCAGGAATTCCCTGGCTGTCCTGCAGGTGGGGCACCAGCACCGGCAAACCCTGAGTTTCCGAACGGCCCGGGACATTGTTGAAAAGGGCATCCTGGGCCACGTCTCGCTGATCACCACGAACACGAACCGGAATGACGACAACGGGGCCTGGAATTACGACATCCACCCGGAAGCGGGCCCGGATACCATCGATTGGTCACAGTTCCTGGGGAGTGCCCCGGAAATCCCCTTCAACAAAAACCATTTCTTTCGCTGGCGCAAATGGTGGGCTTACGGCTCCGGGCTTTCGGGAGACCTGCTTACCCACGATTACGACCGGCTCAATTGCGTCCTCGGCATGGGGATCCCCCGTTCCGTGATGGCTTCGGGAGGCATCTACACGCACAGGGACGGGAGAAATGTCCCGGACGTGCTGCAGGCTTCCATGGAATTCCCGGACTTCAGCACCGGCAGCAGCCAGAAAAAGGGGAAGGAGCAGGGGATGACCTTTGTCTACAGCGCCACCCTGGGCAACGGCCTGGGCAGGCCTACCATGCTCATGGGCCACGACGGGAGCATGGAACTCGGCAACCAGCTCACCATCTGGCCGGACGGCCGTTCCACCCGTTATGCAGACTACCTGGAATCCGGGAAAATGCAGCCGCAATCCCCGATATACCGCTATAACCCGGCAGCCACCGCACTGGACGGGGTCTCTTCGGCCACCTCCCAATATTTTGCGGATAAAGGACTCATGTGGACCTATATCGATGGGAAGCGCGTCGATTCCACTTTCCTCCATATGCGGGAATGGCTGAGTGCCGTCCGCAACGGGGGGGATGTGAGTTGCGGCATACAGGAAGGCTTTGAAGAGGCCATCTCGGCGCATATGGCCGGTCTTTCCTGGAAACTCGGACGCAGGATTGAGTGGGATCCGGAAGCGCAGCGCGTGGTCCCGGTCGAAGGGGTGGACCTGGATGAGGTCCTGCTCGACAGTCCCCCGGGGATCGGGGAGATGGCCCCGGATATTGTAGGATGACCCAATAAAAAAACCCGGCTTTAGCGGCCGGGTTTTTTCCTGGGATTGTCACGTTAATTCTCCATGAACAGGGCGTTGGCAAAGAATAGTTTCCCGTTCTCCCAAAAGCCGCGGAACAACGGGTTGTCCACCATATAGACCACCTGGCCCCGCCCGTGGTTTTCCACCCCGAATACCAAACTGTTGGGAAGCTTTTTCAGGGCATCGCTGCCTGCAAACCCCGCCACGGGTACCGGCTGGTCCATCAGGTAGGAGACGTTGCCGGAATCCAAAAGTTCGTAGGAACTGCTGCCGAGTTTCAGGCTGAAGTAGGAATCCCCGTAACCAAAAGCCATGGGGTGGGTCGGGTCTACCCGGGTTTTAAATATAGCCCCGGTGATGGCACTCCGCATCCGTTCGCGCTGCCCCGCTTCATAGGATAACAGGTCGGCTCCCGGGGTCGTTTCCTCTTCGGATGCTTCATCCCGTTTTTTCGGTTCGATGGAGAATCCCGCGTCCCCGCCCAGGGCATCCAGGGCCCCGCCCATGGCGATCAGCCGGCCGCCAGCGGCCACCCATTCTTTCAGGCCCTTTACCCGGCTATTGTTTAAAAAGCGCCGGTAACCCCTGCCGTCCGGCAGGACGAGCACGTCATAGGCGTCCAGGTCAACCCGGTCAAAATAGTCGGTGTCCAGTACGGTGAGCGGGTAGTACAATTGTTGTTCAAAAAAGTGCCAGACCTCCCCGAAGTCCAGGGTGGATGTCGGTTCGCCGGAAAGGACGGCCACCCGCACATTTTTGACCACATCCACATAGCGCGAACCGAAGTCCTTGCCAGAATCCACCAGTCCGGTGCCGGCCGGGGTCAATTCCCTGCCGTGTTCCAACCGCAAAGCCTCGAGCCGGGCAGAAAAGTCCGCGTGGTGCCGGTTGTCGCCGGCTGTGATGATCAGTGTCCCGGCAGCCCAGTTCCTGTTCTCCAGTTGAAAGGGCCTGGAGGCCCTTCGCACCCGGAAGCCTTCCTTCAGCAGGGCGGCCAAAAAACGCGCATCATCCATGCTGTCCCAGTCGGTCAGATAGGCGAAGGCCCCGGATACGGCGGAAGATGTGGATGAATCCCCGAAATCGGCAGGGCTGTCATAGGCAACAGCTGACTCCGAGGCGATGGCCTGGAGGCCGTAGGCGTAGGGAAGGGACCAGGCCGTGATATCGTACGTCAGGGAATCGCTCAGGCGCGCATCCGGCTCAAAAAGCACTTTGACCAGTGTGCCCTTCGGCTGGTCGGTGGAAACCACCAGGGCCTCGGGGCCCGCCTGCAGGCTGCCGCTCTGGCCGGTGTCGTAGCGGAAGCCCCTGACCGAGCCGCCCCGGGCTTTCCCGGTTTGGACCTCGTGCTGCTCCAACTATTCCCGGAGGGCGTCGAGTTTGTCCCGGTCCCACTTGAGGACGTAGCTTTTGTACCTGAAATTTTTCGTGTTGTCGTAAAACTTGCGGAACTCCCTGCCCAATTCCCCGGCATGGCGGGAGGCTACCTCCACGGTGCTCAGGCCGGTTGTCAGGTGGTGGGCAATCCGGTCTTTCAGCGTCAGGGTATCCCCGATGGAGGTGAGGATACCCAGACCGGCACGGCCACTGCCGCCCTGTTCGTAGGTCATCCCGATAGCGCCGTTGTAGGTGGGGTAGGTATCCCCATAGCTCGGGTAGAACAGGTCAAAGACCTCCCGGGTAAAATAAAACCAGCCGTTGGCATCGAAGTAACGGGCGTGGTTCCGCCCGATGGTTTCCTGGAAACGGCGCTGGAATTCGGTAATCACCTCGTGATACGGCTCTGCCGCCGGGGCGAAGTAATAGGGGGCATCCACCCCTTGTTCGTGGAAGTCCACATGTACATGGGGCATCCAGCGGTTATAGGCCACCAGGCGCTCCCTGCTTTCCTTCTGGGTAAGCCAGGCCCAGTCGCGGTTCAGGTCAAACATATAGTGGTTCCCGCGGCCGCTGAGCCAGCCCTCGTGGTGTTCCTTGCTGTTCGGGTCTACCTGGTAGGGGGTATTTTTGAATTGGTTGTACCAGTTGACATACCGGTCGCGACCGTCCGGGTTAATACACGGATCCATGATAACAACGGTATTTTCCAGGTAGCTGCTCCGGGAGGTCAGTAAATCATACAGGGTCTGCATGGATGCTTCCGTACTGACACTTTCGTTCCCGTGCACGTTGTAACTCAGCCAGACAATGGCGGGCCCCTCCGAACCCTGTCCTTCCAGCGCCCCCAGATGGGCTTCCCGAATGGCGTCCAGGCGCTGCATATTCGCCTCGGAGGAAAGGGTGGCCGTCAGAAGGGGGCGCCTTTCGTTGGTTTCCCCGTATTGCTCCAGGAGCACCTGCCCGCTGCGGGCGTCGGCCACATAGCGATAATATTCGACCACGCGGTGGTGGCGGGTAAACTGTGTCCCCAATTCGTACCCGAGGAATTCGGAAGGGGATTGCAATTCCTGCCCGATGGCAATGGCGGTAAAAAAGGACAGGAAAAGTGCGAAATAATGCTTCATATATTCAGGTTTGGGACCGGGATTTGCCGGCGGACCAAATCTACGTAATCTTCCACAATACGACATCCCCGTTCTCCCCGGGAACCTGCCGTCCGGGGTTTCTTAACGTATTTTTAGGAATTGCAAGGCATCGGTGCGTTATCTTTGGAGTTGTTCAAACCAACGCATGCGCAAGGAAGGCATTCCCTTTAAGGATACGGGTTTCTTTTCAAAACTGATCACCGAGTACCTCGATGCAGCCCCTGGGCTGGAACCGTTTTACGGCCGGTTCCCCGGGTTGGGTGCCTTCCGGGAACAGTTGCAGGAAAAACTCGCGGCGTACCCGGAATCCCACCGGCGCGTCCTTTGCGAAGTTTTGGAGGACCAGTACCGGGGGCTCAGCGCCTCTCGTGCCACCAAAAGCCATATCGCCGCCCTGGCGGATTCCGCAACGGTTACCGTGGTAACCGGTCACCAGCTCAACCTGTTTACGGGACCGCTCTATTTCCACTACAAGATCCTCGGGACCATCGCGCTTTGCCGCAAACTGCAGGCGGCTTACCCGGACCATATCTTTGTACCCGTCTATTGGATGGCCACCGAGGACCACGATTTTGACGAGATCAACCACTTTAATTTCAAAGGGAAGGAATTCCGGTGGAACCGGGAAGCCGGGGGCCCTGTCGGCCGTATGGAAACCGACGGACTCGAGGTGCTGGCCGAACAGTTTATGCAGGACCTGGGGCCGGGGGAACGCGCCCGGGAACTCAAGGAGTTGTTTGAATCGGCCTACCTGGAAAATCCGAACCTGGCAGCTGCCACCCGCTATCTGGCGAATCGCCTGTTCGGCGAAGAAGGCCTGGTGGTGCTGGACGGGGACGATCCCCGGCTGAAAGCCCTTTTTGCCCCCCATATGGAAACCGACTTACTGGAAAGGCTGGCTTACCGGCAGGTATCCGACCAGGCCAAAAGCCTTCAGGCCGCGGACCCGGACTACCCGATACAGGTCACTCCCAGGGAGGTCAATTTATTTTACATGCGGGACGGGCTTCGGGAACGGATCGTGGAAGAGGACGGCGTGTACGGGGTGCTGGAAACCGATATCCGGATGGACCGGGAGGCCCTGAAAAAGGAACTCCGGGAACACCCCGTCCGATTTTCACCCAATGTAATCACCCGCCCGCTCTACCAGGAGGTCATCCTGCCCAATATCGCCTATATCGGCGGGGGAGGGGAGATCGCCTACTGGCTGGAACTCAAATCGTATTTTGAGGCTTCAGAAATCCCCTTTCCAATCCTGATGCTGCGCAATTCCGCCCTGGTGCTTTCCGAAAAACAAGCCCGGAAAGCGAAGAAACTCGGGGTCTCCCTCCGGGAGCTTTTCCTGGAACAGAACGAGCTGATCAACCGGAAAGTCCGGGCGATTTCGGAGATCGACATCGATTTTACCCCTCAACGGGATCACCTCAGGGAGCAATTTCGGGGCCTGTACGACCTGGCGGAGAAAACGGATGCCTCCTTCCTAGGGGCTGTAAAGGCACAGGAAACCAAACAGATCAACGGGCTCAACCACCTGGAGAAACGCCTGCTCAAAGCCCAGAAGCGCAAGCTCCGGGACCACGTAAACCGCCTGGTGGCCCTGCAGGGCGAACTCTTCCCCAACGGCAGCCTGCAGGAACGGACACGGAACTTCGCGGGTTGTTACCTGGAACTCGGAAACCAATGGGTCCCCTCCGTACTCGGGGCATTCGAACCCCTGGACCCCGATTTCTCCATCCTGATTTACGAGCACTGACCCCTTCCGGGCCCGATCGGGTACCGTATCTTTGCCATTAAAATTCGGAAACATGCATACGCTGGATATCGACACCGTCGAAATGACCCTGGACGTCATGAAATTCGCCATCAACCGGATCACGGTCCGGGACCCGGAACTGGGTATTCCCAAAAAGGAGGAAGACCTGAAGCAGCTTGTCGGGGAGACCGTAACGGCCAAAGGAATCGGGGGCGAACAGGCCTTCCGGCTTTTCCGGGATGTGCTCGTGAAGGCTACCGTCCCTATCGACCATCCCCGTCACCTGGCATTCGTCCCTGCCGCACCCACCCGGGCGGCGATCATGTTCGACCTGGTGACTTCGGCCTCCTCCATACACGGGGCGTACTGGATGGAAGGGGCCGGGGGGATCTTCTGCGAGAACCGGGCCATGGATTGGCTGGTTTCCCTGACCGGGATGCCTGAAGGCGCCTTTGGAGTGTTTACCAGCGGGGGGACGGCGGCCAATTTATCGGCCATGGTTACCGCCCGGGAAGTCTGGCGGGAAGGCGGGGGAACGCAGGATGGCAAGGGGATCATCGTAGCTTCCATCGGAGCCCACAGCTCCATCAAGGCCATGGCGAAGGTAATCGATGCAGACATCCGCCTGGTGGAAACCGAAGACCGGATGAGCGGGGAAGCCCTGGAGATGGCAATTGCCGCGATGTCCGACGCGGAACGGGAAAGGCTTTTCGGTGTGGTAGCTACCGGGGGCACCACCAATGCTGGAATCGTGGACGACCTGGAGGGGATTGCCAGGGTTTGCCGTGACCGGGGACTCTGGTTCCACGTAGACGCAGCCTATGGGGGTGGAGCCCTTGCCGCCGATTCCGTACGCAACCTCTTCCGGGGGATCGAGCAGGCGGACAGCGTGACCATCGACCCCCATAAGTGGTTGTTTACTCCTTACGATTGCGGTGCCATCATTTACCGGGACCCCGAACAGGCGCGGCGGGTTCACTCCCAGGAAGGTTCCTACCTGGATATTTTTAAGGACGAAGGGGCCCACGGCTTCAACCCGGCGGATTACCAGATACAACTCACCCGCCGGTTGAGGGGGCTGCCACTGTGGTTTTCCCTGGCAACACATGGGACCGACAGGTACAAAGAGGCCGTCGAGGAAGGGATCCGGCTTGCGGTACGGGCCGGGGAGCTTATCGGGGAGTACCCGGACCTGGAATTGGTTCGCGAGCCCAGCCTGTCCTGCGTGCTGTTTCGCCGCAAGGGCTGGAACCCGGACGATTACAACCAGTGGACCTACCGGAACCACCGGGCCGGGATCTCCCTGGTAACCCCCACCAAATGGCGGGGGGCCGGGGGCATGGAGACGGTCCTCCGGTTCTGTTTTATCAACCCGGATACCACGGAAGAGGATATCCGGATCATCCTGGATACGCTAGGGGACCAGGAAATCTCCTGACCAGGTATCGCCGGTTCGGGAAAACCGGACCCGGATGTGGTTGGGGCGCCGGAGTTGCAGGTATTCGATCCGGAAAGGCTGGATGCGGACTACGGCAAAATTTTCGCTGCCCTCCATATAATCCACCTGGTCCGGGCCCTTGATTTCGGCACCCGGCCGCTCTTCCGTGGTATAATCTTTTCTTGAGGACTCCCTGATACCGTCCCAATAGTCCGACAGCAAGCTGTCGTCCATTTCCTTATACGCAATGCCCTCTATACGCAGCTGCAGCAACTTTGCGGGATGGTAGTACAGCAGGCTCACCATGTTGTTTTCCTTGATGTGCAACATTTTTTTTGAACGGGAATCCGTGAAAAAAGTCAACCACATCTGTTCGGGGTCGAATTCCCGGACCACGATTGTCCGGAGGCGAGGCACCTTCTCGAGCCCAACGGTGGCAAGGGTTGCATAGCGAAACGGGTGATCGGGAAGCCGGGTCCCGGCCGCGATTTCGTCGCAGATTTCAGTCCAGTACTGCTGGGTCATCAGAAGGGTATTTTGTTAAAATTAAAAAAAATACCCATGCGGGGTAGGGTAAATCGATAGTTGGTTGTTTATATACCAAAGTTGCCATGAAAAAGGAATCAATCGCTTCCCGGGGCAGCAGACTGCAACGGGAGCGATTTCCTCAGCGCAAGGCGCTTTTGATGAATAATTTTTGTGTCATAATTAGTTCATGTGTTTAGGTTGGTTTTGTCCCGGGAGACCGGGAGAACGAAAACCCCGGCGGATCCCGCCGGGGTTTTTCGTTTAAAAACCCTCAATGTAATGGGGCAGGGGTTAATTGCATTCTGAAGGGACATCCCTTGCCACGGTTTGCGTATCGATGAGTTCATCGATCGTATTGGTGCCGCGCACAGTCACTTCGATGTAATCGGCGCCCTTTTCCGAGATCACCCCGGTGAACTGGTTGAAGGCGAACTGCGTGATGATTTCGTCTCCGGTGAGGGGCGAATTGTCGCCCTGGTAGTTCCCCTTGATCCGGAATCGCTGGACAAAAGGCACGCGCACGTTCTCGTAGGACTGGTACATATCGGATACCAGGGTGGCTTTTTTGGCCGGGACGGTCAGGCTCCTCCGCGTAGACAATTCAATGGATTCCGTGGTTTCGAATGCAGCGGATTGCGTACTCGTATTCGTTTGGGAACGCGTGGTGGTGTAGCTTTCGG
>CAXQQM010000111.1:0-3390 GCA_964226055.1 Robiginitalea sp.
CCCTACGACCTGCTGGCAAAAACCTTCGGGGGCAGCGGGTACGACCTGGCCTGTGCCGCTGCGGACGGTCCCATTTTCTACCGGCAGATGCCCGGTGGCCGCCTGGTGGAACCCGCCGCATTTCACCCCTCCTTTGCCGGGGAATTGAAGTTTATCTACCTGAACCAGAAACAGGATAGCCGGGAAGGGATCCGCCGCTATCGGGAACAGGGGAAACCACCCCAACCCGAATTGGAGGAGGTGTCCCGCCTGGCAACGGCCATGGCGACAGCCGGTGACCTGGAAGCTTTTCGCAGGGCCGTGGACCGGCATGAAGAACTGGTATCCGGCTGGCTGGGGATTCCGTCGGTGGGGGAGCGCCTCTTCCCCGATTTTGACGGGAGCCTGAAAAGCCTCGGGGCCTGGGGCGGGGATTTTATCCTGGCCGCAGGAGGGACGTCACCCGAATCCTATTTCCGGGAGAAGGGCTACAAAACCTGCCTGGGCTACCACCAATTGGTACGCACATAAAAAATCCCGCAGCCCGGAACGGGCGCGGGATTTGAATCCTTTCGAAAATCCGGTTTTTCCTAATAGTAAATGGAACGGTTATCCTCGATCTCCGCCTTTTCGCGCAAGGCCTGGTAGACCTCCCCGGCTACGCGCGGCCCGAGGCTGCTGCGCAGCGTGTTCGCATAGGGTGCGTAGTTATCGAGTTCCGGGGCTTCCGTCTTCCCGGTCACCTCCAGTTTGAATACCCCGGTTTCTCCTTCGATCAAATCGGAAGTGGCGCCCTGGTCCAGGACGGTGGCGGTCCCCACGACCAGTGGTTCCCGGCCCGCACCTGGGATGGTGGGCGATTTTACGTTCAGGGCCGTAGCCGTGGAAATGGCAACGGAATTCGAGGAGGCGATCTCCTCGAGGCTTTTCCCCTGGTTCGCGGCGATGATCTGTTGGGCTTTCGCCTTCTTGCGAAGTTTGGGAAGTACCTGGACGGAGGCATCCTCCACACTCATGGTCCCTTCTTTGTAAGTGCCGGTCAGCTGGACGATGGCGTAGCCGCCCGCCACGTCAAAGCGGCGGATATCGCCGATTTCTGTGTCGCGGTTGAAGGCCCACTGCACAACCCGGCGCTGGGCACCCAAACCGGGCAGGTTTTCGTCCATGGTCCGTACTTTGTTTACCGGGCGCACCTGGTATCCTTTCTCCTCGGCTATACCGCGGAAAGTTTCCGGGTTATCGGTAACGGCCATTTCCAGGCTCGTCGCCTCGGTGAACAGCGAATTGATCGTTTCGTCCGATGGCTCAATGGCCCGGGTGAGGGTCGCCAGGCGGACGATGTCCCGCTTGTCATCCACTTTGACCACGTGATAGCCGAATTCGGTTTCCACCAGGCCAACGGTGCCTACGGGGTTCCCGAAGGCAAAATCGTTGAAGGCATCGGTCATGACCCCTTCCTGGAAGTACCCCAGGTCCCCGCCATTCGGCGCAGAGGGTCCGTCCGAGTTGTCGCGGGCCAGCTGGGCAAACTGCGCATCGGGTCGACGGGCATCTGCCAAAAGCTCCTCGGCGCGATCCCGGGCCTCCTCCTGGGTACGGGTAACCGCCGGGTTGGCGCGTTCAGCACCGGCATAGCTGATCAGGATATGGCTCGCTTTGACGGAGCCATTTTCCTTCCGGTCCATCATCCGGGTAACCTTGAAGGCATCCCCGTCGCGGTAAGGGCCAAAAGTTTCCCCAACTTCCAGGGCCATCAGCGTATCTGCCCACTGGGTGGGCAGTTCGGATTTGGCCCGGTAGATGGTATCGTATTTGGTGTCTGAATTCCGATCCAGGAAGGCTAGCATGTCTTCGGTATTCAAAAAGCCCGGGTTGACCACGGTAGAATCCAGGTCCTCCCGGTATTCCTCCTCGTCTTCCAGCAGGGCGCGGAGGGATTCCTCGATGGCTGTTTCATCCGCAGCACTGGCTTTTTCCTCAAAATACACATAGCGCAAATCCCGGGCGGCTTCCTGCTTGAATTCGCTGGGGTTCTCCTTTATATAGGCCGCGATCTCTTCCTTGGAAATGGAAATCGTACTATCCGGGATGGATGTATAGGGAACGCGTACGTAGCGGATATCCACCTTGTCGTTGGCCAGGCGGTAGTCGAGCTCCCCTTCCTTGAGGGTTGCCCCCACCCCGGCCCGGATCAGGTCAAAATACGTCTGCTCCTTGGCCGCCTGGATCAGGGCATCCTCGGTCTGCAGCCACATTTGGTATTGCTGGGGCTGGTTGACGCGCAACTCGGTGATAAAATTCCGGAAGGCGTCCTCGTCAAAATTGCCGTCGGCGTCCTGGAATTGCGGGTTTTGCGTGAAGTTCGGGTTGTTCCGGATCAGGTCCATGATCTGGTCCTGCTGGATATCGATCCCGAGTTTCTCAAATTCCTGCCCGAGGATCGCCGTGCGAACCGTCTGGTCCCAAATTGAATTTACGATCTGCGTGGAGGTTGCCTGGGGGCCAAAACTGCCTTCGGCCGCTTCCATCCGGGCGCGAAAATCGTCGATGGATATGGGTTCCCCGTTGACCTCGCCAACGGCCGAACCTATTTTATCCGAGCCGAAGCCGCCCCGTGTCAGTACGTCCGATACGACGAAGGCAAAAAGTGCCATCCCGATGATCAGGATCAGCACGGTGGTGCGCTTGCGGATATTCTCTAAAATCGCCATGCTATGGGTTGTTTAAATCAGTGGGCGAAATTACCATTTTCCAACCAATAATAAAAGGGAAAAAACAACCGTAAACCGCAGCAGGTCAATCGGCATCCAGTACCTCCAGGGTCACCAGGTCGATCTTGTTGTTGGACACCTCCAGGATTCGGAACACGAACCGGCCCAGGCGGATCTCGGTATCCTTCTTGGGAATCTCCCCGGTTTCGTTGAGGATCATCCCTCCCAGGGTCCCGTACTCGTCGCTCTCAGGGAGCTCCAGTTTGTACTGCTCGTTGAGGTAGCCCACCTCGTGGCGGGCAGAAAACTTGTACTGGCCGGCCCCGAGGTTTTCCTCCAGCAGGTCCGTGGAGTCGTGTTCGTCCTCGATTTCCCCGAACAGTTCTTCGATGATGTCTTCCACGGTCAGGATGCCCGAAGTACCCCCGTACTCGTCCAGGACCACCGCCATGCTCTTGCGCTTCTTGGTCAGCACGTTCAGGATATTCTGGATCAGCATCGTTTCGGGCACAAACTCCACGGGCAACAGGATGCTCTTGATGGTTTTGGGCCTTTTAAACAGCTCGTAGGAATGGATATAGCCGATGATGTTGTCGATGGTGTCCTTATAGACCAGGATTTTGGAATAGCCGGTTTCGGTAAAAAGTTTCGTGACGTTTTTGGGGCTTTCGTGCAGTTCTACAGCCGTGATCTCCGTCCG
>CAXQQM010000112.1:0-6438 GCA_964226055.1 Robiginitalea sp.
TTTTGGAGCAAGCCGGGGTGGCCTCTATCGCGGATTTGAGAAAATTGCCCGCCCGGGATATTTACGAGATGTACAACGAATCGGGGCGGTTTGGCTTCCCAATGACCATCGACGGGTATTTTCTGCCGGCCAGCCTTCCTGAGATTTTTGAGAGTGGCCAGCAAGCGCAGGTACCTTTGCTGCTGGGGTGGAACTCGGCTGAAATCCCCGGGATGGCCTTTATGCAGGGGATGCCCTATACCCCGGAGAATTTTGAGCAAAAAGTCCGGGAAGTCTATCCGGAGCGTCACGAGGAGATACTGGCTGCCTATGCCCACAGCACGGCCCGGGAGGTGGAATATTCTGCCACTGCACTGGCTTCCGACCGGTTTATCTCCTACAGTACCTGGAAGTGGTTTGACCTGCACCGCAAGAACAGCGACCAACCCGTCTACCGCTATCTCTACAGCAAAATACGACCGCCTCTGCGGGATGCCAGCCTGCGTTCCGGCCTGGCGGGAGGAACGGTGGAAGCGGATACGGAAGCACCCGACATGCCGGAGCCCATCGGGGCCCCGCACGCCTGCGAGATTGAGTACTGTATGGGGAACCTGCACCTGGTAGACGATTACGCCTGGACGGCAGATGACTACAAAGTATCCGAAACCATGCAGGCCTTTTTCGCCAACTTCATCAAAAAAGGAGACCCGAACAGCCTGGACCTGCCCAACTGGCCGCCCGCCGAAGCAAACGACCCGACGCCCCCGGTGATGATCATCGATACGAAGAGCCGGCAGGAACCGGCTGCCAACGACGATCGGTACCGGTTGCACGATGAGATATACAACGATTAACTCAGCCCGGCAGGACAAATAGGAAGCCCGTGGAAAAGATCAAATTAGCCGCTTTTATGTATGTACTCAGTTACCGCAAAACGGCCTCCGCCTGCCTGCTGGCAGCGCTCCTGTTTCAGGGGTGCAGCGCCCAGAGCCGGCTGGTTTCCGGGTCCCAGCAGACCGAGGTTCGGGAAACCCTGCATTACTACCTGTACTACCCGCCCGGATATGACCAGGGCAACGACGAATATGGCTTACTGCTATTCCTGCACGGGGGTGGGGAGGCCGGCAAGGACCTGGAAGCCCTGCGGGAGGCCGGACCCCCTAAAATGCTCCTGGAAGGGAATGACTTTCCCTTCCTGATCCTGGCCCCTCATAATTCTTTTGAAAAAAGGTGGTGGAATGTGCGGGCCGTCAAAGAATTGCTGGATGCGATAGTGGAGGAAAACCGCTTGGACCCGGACCGTATCTACCTGACGGGCCTCAGCCGCGGGGGTTCCGCCTCCTGGGAGATGGCTGTGCAGTACCCGGATGTATTTGCCGCCCTGGTGGTGGTTTGCGGGATGGCCCCCCTTCCATACGCATCCTGGCTCGACCCGGACATGCCGATTCGTATATTCCACGGAACGGCTGACGAGGTGATCCCTTTTTCGGAATCCCAACAGATGGCCGACCGGTTGAAAAAGCTGGGATACAATGTTGAATTAACCGCTTATGAAGGGGTGGGCCATAATTCCTGGGACCGGGCTTACCGGACGGAAGGCTTATTCGAATGGATAGCTGCCCAATCCCGGAACAGCCACTGAGCCTTACGCGCCCCCGGAGAAATTTTCTGTTCGCACCCTGTTCCCGCCTACATCGTAAAAATCAATAGATTCGATGGCGGGGGTGACCTCCAGGAATCGCCCGGATTGGGAATGGAACCCGCTGCCCCAGTAAAATTCATGGACCCGGGTACTGCCGTCCTTCATTGAGACCACGGCCCGGACCTCCTCGGGAGCAACCCGGATGAGCTTGCCGGCCCCGGTATGTTCGAAGGCTTTCAGGCGGTCGTTGTTCTGGGAGGCTACCCAAACCACGGAGCCTCCCTGTTGCTCCAGGCGCACCAGGGCCTTGCCATCCCCCGGCCCGTAAAACCCGCTTTGGTTTCCCGCAAGCGGCGCAAACCCGTCCCCGACATTCCGAAGCGCCATGCCCATAAAGGCATCGGCCCGACCTTGTTGGACTTCCATCCCATAGTCGTTGCCCACCATCAGGAGGTCCAGGCGGCCGTCCTGGTCCAGGTCCGTTACGGCCGTCCCGTAAACTGGTGCAATCTGCACGGGGACCGGCAGGGCGTGCCGTGCGAACCGGTTGTTCCCGAGGTTCTCTATCCAGGAGGATTCCATCGTATTGAATTCGTAGACCAGGGCGTCGTCGAGCAGGCCGTCGGGGAACATCTCGGGGAGCGTGGAGGCCCCGAACTCCCCAAAGGAGTTGAACCGCTTACGGATAGCGGAGAACTGTTTGACCACATCCTGCCAGGGGTGGTACAGGTATTCCCGCCGCACCCCTGTACTATCCCGGAGGTAATAGGAAATCAGCGGGTCGATCATCCCGTTGTCATCCAGGTCTTTGGCGTAAATCCGGACAGGTTCATCCGGGCTGCCCTTGAAATAGATATTTGTTCCCGAATTCCCGACGATGTAATCCGTGTCCCCGTCGTTGTCCAGGTCGGCAGCTGTGAGGCTGTTCCACCAGCCTTTGTCTTCAGCCAGGCCGGTAGTTGCCGTAATTTCCCGGAGTGTCCCCTCCCGGTTTTCGAAAAACCGCACCGGGCTCCACTCTGCTGCCAGGATGAGGTCCGGCCAGAAATCGCCGTTGAAGTCCGTCCAGATGGCATCGCTTATCAGGCCAGCGTATTCCAGGTTTTCCCCAGCCTGGGCCGTAACGTCTGTAAAACGCACCACCCCGTTTTCCGTATCGTTCCGCAGCAGGTAGGAGCGGTCGGCAGTAGGATATGCAAAAGGCTTCACCCGGCTGCCCACAAACAGGTCCAGGTCGCCGTCCCGGTCAAAATCGGCCGCCTTGACCACCGAGGAATTCGCAAAGGCTTCCGGGAGGGCATCCTTAGCCTCGGTAAAATTGCCCCGGCCGTCATTGAGCCATAGGACATCTCGGTATCGGGCGTCCCCCGGTTCGTATTGTCCCGACCCCCGGGCCAGGTAAAGGTCCAGGTCGCCGTCCCCGTCGGCATCGAACAAGAGGGAGGCGGTGTCTTCCTCTTCGAGCTCCGGGTGCGACTTATACGTGGCCTCCGTTTCGCGAAACGTTCCGTCTTCCTGCTGGTAAAACCATTTTTCCGGGAAATTCCGGCTCCCTCCGGCCAGCAAATCCGTGAGGCCGTCCCCATTTACATCGCCGGCAGCCAGGGAAGGGCCGTACTGGGAGAATTTATGCGGGATGGTCCGCTGGTAGTTAAAGTCGATAAAATCGATATCCCGGATCAGGCTGTTTAGCCCGAGGCGTTCCGATGCTTCCGCCAGGAAGGTACGCCCCCGGGTTGCCGGCTGGGAGTCCGGCGTCCGCGAATCCGCATGGTCGAGGACCAGGGTCTGGCCCACGGGCACATTTTGGAGTTGCTGGACCCTGCCGTCCGGCCATTGGACAGTCACCGAGTCCACGGCCTGGACAGACCCCAGGCCAAAATGCAGGACGGATTCCGGCTTGGAAAGGTACCCGCGCCCGGAAAGCAATTGCAATTTCTGAACGCGATCCTGGCTGTACACGGACACGAGGCTTCCGAAACCGGCGACATTTTCGCGTGCCCCCTTCAATCTTACCCGCAAATAGCCCTGTTCCGGATGCAACTCGGAACTGTGGTTCTCCATGAGCAGCGCCTTATCATTCAGGTTGTTGATTACCAGGTCCAAATCGCCGTCCTTGTCCAGGTCGCCGTAGGCCGCTCCGTACGAAAAGGTGCCGAAATTGAGCCCCCATGCCTCCGTGACATCCTCAAATGTCATGTTGGCCTGGTTGCGGAAGGCGAAATTCGGGATTTTGATCTCCGGGATAGCCTCAATGAGTTTTTCCTTGCTGACCAGCCGGCTCGCCGTTACACGGAAATCCCCAAAATCCCGGTCGGTAACATCCTTGGGGAAACCGTTGGTGATCAGCAGGTCCTGCCAGCCGTCGTTGTCGGAGTCGGCAAAAAGCGGGGCCCAGCTCCAGTCCGTTTCCTGAATCCCTGCAAACATACCTGTCTCGGAAAACACGGGCAGCCCGGTATCCGGGTCCGTACCGTTGGAAATCTGCAGGGTATTCCGGGCATACTGGTACTCGTACCCGTACCGTCGCGTGAATATTTCCTTGTTGTAGCTGCTGGGGCCCTGGAAGAGTTTTTTTCGTTTGTTGTAGTAGGGCTGCATTTCAGTGGTAAACAGATCGAGTTCCCCGTCATTGTTGATATCAGCCAGGTCACTTCCCATGGAGGAGAGGCTGAAGTGCTTAAAGATCTCCCCGGCCCGGTTGGTAAAGGTCCCGTCCTGGTTGTTGATATATACCAGGTCGTTGCTGAAAAAGTCGTTTGCGACATAAATGTCCATCCAGCCGTCCTTGTTGAAATCGTGGATGAGCGTGCTGTGGCTGTACCCGTGGTACCGGATCCCGGCGGAATCTGAGACGTCCACAAACCTCGGGTGCCCCAGGGCGTCATCCCATTGGTTCTCAAACAGGCGGTCCCGGCTCAGGGAGGTCCCGTCGTCCTGGTTGGGACGGAATTCGGACGGGTTGATCCCGTCGATCCGATTAACCCCGATAAACAGATCCAGGTCGCCGTCGTTGTCATAATCAAAAAATTGGGCGTGGGAGGAATAGGTGTCGTCGGCAATCCCGTAGGCTTCGGCACGTTCTTTAAAACGCGGGATCCCGTCTTCCCCGCTGCCCTCGTTTACGTACAGGAGGTTTCTCCGCTGGGTGGAGTCCCTGTAAAACGTATTACAGATATAGATGTCCAGGCGTCCGTCCAGATTCAGATCTACCAGGCTGACCCCTGAGGACCAGAGGAGGGAATCGGGTTTACCGATACCGGAAACGGCCGACACGTCCCGGAATTTCAGGTTGCCCTCGTTCAGGTAGAGTGCATTATCCACCTGGTTGCCCGCCAGGAAGATATCGTCCAACCCATCGCCATTGAGGTCACCCAGGGCCACCCCACTGCCGTTGTAAACAAATTCGTTGTCCAGGATGTTGATGGAATCGTTTTCTACCAGGCGGTTTGCGAAATGAATCCCGGAGTCCTCAGGAGAGATATTGGTGAATAGGGTAGGGGCCGGTTTATCGCCGGAACAAGAGAGGAAGCAGGCAATTACGACCGCCAAAAGCAGCGCGGAAAAGAGTTTCATCGTGGATTGTTTCAAGTAGGGACAAAAATGCGTGAAATCGCCGGAAGGCACAAGAAAAAGGCCGCTCAATAAGCGGCCTTTAATCATTCATTAATTATTGTTAGCAGGTCATTACCAACCCGGGTTCTGCGTAAGAACATCGGCACCCTGCAGGTCGATCTGGCCTTGCGGGATAGGCTGGTATTCGTGCTTGCCGGCCTGGAAGGTGGCACCACCGAATTTGGTGACCAGGTACTGGCCTTCGTAGTTGAAATAACGATTCAGTTCCTGATCGGCAATGCCCCAGCGAACCAGGTCAAAGAACCGGTGTCCTTCGCCTGAGAGTTCCAGCTTGCGCTCAAACCGCACGATATCCCGGGCCACATCCTGGCTGGAGAAATCCGCGGCAGAGTATTCGCTGATTACGTAGTTGGCGGCATTGGCATTCGGATCGTCGTACTCCTTCACCCAATACTGGGAATTGGCTGCACGGGCGCGTACCTGATTGACCAGGGCGCGGGCTGCCTCAAGGTTTCCGAGCTCCACTTCGGCTTCAGCAGCCATCAGCAGGACATCGGCGTAACGGATGATCGTATAGTTCATCAGGGCATATCCCCGTGTCCAGGAGCTGGCATCTGTCAGGCTCCCTTCCTGGGAACGATAATAGATGTACTTCTTGGGGGAATACGGCCCGGCGTACGGGAAACTCCGGATCCATGCAGATCCAGGGTGCTCAATCCAATCCAGGTAGGGAATACCCTTCCGTCCGATGGACCAGTCAATCCGCGGGTCCAGGGGGCCGGAATCCTCAACAAAGGTTTCTTCGTCAAGTCCGTCTGTAAAGACATGCTTGTAAACATTGGCCACTTCATTGGCCGGGTCGCTGAAAGAGTAGTCCAGCAGGGGCTTGCCTTCATTGGTCACCCGGAAGTGGTTTGCTAAGTCAAGGCTTGGTTGGAAGAACCCGCAGCAGTTACCCGGACCGTCAGGACCGGTGTTGTACGGGTAGTTCAGGTCGTCAAAGTAATTCGCATTCTGGGTACTACCGGTATTGTTGGCAGATTCCACATCGAATACCGCCTCGGCGTGGTTGTCGAATTCGGCATTGAAAATCTGCTGGTAGTTGTCCAGAAGTGCATACTTCTCGCCCGATGGGGTGATCCCATTGGCGATCACATCGTCAAACCAGGACTTGGCATCAGCGAATTTATTTTGATACAACAGTGCTTTACCCATTAAAGCAGCTGCTGCCCATTTGTTAA
>CAXQQM010000113.1:0-7775 GCA_964226055.1 Robiginitalea sp.
TCAGACGTGTGCTCTTCCGATCTCCGAAGAACTGCAAGCAGAAACCGCATAAGATATGGCAATCAACACCGACAAGAACGTCTATACCGTCCTCTTTGCCACCGGCATGGTGGTGGTGGTCGGTTCCATCCTGGCCTTTTTGGCATCTGCCCTGAAGCCCCGCATCCAGGAGAACGAGCGTTTTGAGAAGCAGCAGAACATCCTCTACGCCATGGGGGTCAATGAAAATGAGGACGAAGGTTCCGTGAATTTCATCTCCACCGAGGAGGTGGAGGAGGTCTTTTCCCGGTATATCACCCGGCAGCTCGTCATCAAAGGCGATTCCATCCTCGAGGACCAGGAGGCCTACCTGATCGACATGAAAAGACAACTGGCCGTTGCCAAATCCGGGGACACCCCGAATTTGCCGGTGATGATCGGGGAGAAAGACGGGAAGACCTTCTACATCATCCCGATGTACGGCAAGGGGCTCTGGGACGCTATCTGGGGGCATATCGCCCTGGATGAGAATCTGGTGGTCCAGGGGGTTTACTTCGACCACAAGAGTGAAACGCCCGGCCTGGGCGCGAATATCAAGGCGCGCTACTTCATGGACGACTTTGCCGGGGAATCCATCCTGGACGGCACCCGCTATGCCGGGATCGAAGTGGCAAAGGGCAACAACGACCCGCTGAACCAGGATAAGGATGACAACCAGGTGGATGCGCTTGCCGGGGCTACCATCACCGGAAATGGCGTTTCGGCCATGATTTCGGAAACGGTCAACCTGTACAGAGACTATCTCCAATCCATAAGAACACAATAGTATGGCATTACTGAGCAAAAAAGACACAAACCTGATCCTCGACCCGCTCGCGGACAACAACCCGATTACCATCCAGGTACTCGGGATCTGTTCGGCTCTTGCTATCACCGCAGAGCTCAAGCCGTCCGTCGTGATGGCCCTGTCGGTGATCTTCGTTCTCGGGGTCGGGAACGTGGTGATCTCCCTGATGCGGAATATCATCCCTTCCAAGATCCGGATTATCGTCCAGCTGATCGTGGTGGCCACCCTGGTGATCATCGTAGACCAGGTCCTCAAGGCATTTGCCTACGAACTGAGCAAGACCCTGGCGGTATTTGTGGGCCTGATCATTACAAACTGTATCATCATGGGCCGCTTTGAGGCCTTCGCCCTTGGGAACGGGCCCTGGAAGTCCTTTTTGGACGGCATCGGGAACGCCCTCGGCTACGGGGTGATCCTGGTCATCGTCGGGTTTTTCCGGGAACTGCTCGGGTCCGGGACGCTGTTCGGCTTCAAGGTGCTGGGCGACCCGATCGCAAAAACCGGGGTGTATTCCATCGGATACGAGAATAACGGATTTATGATCATCCCGCCTGCCGCCCTGATCGTGGTGGGCATCATTATCTGGGTGCAACGCTCCCGGAACCGGTCGCTCATCGAAGAGAACTGATCGGGAAATACTGAATTGAACGGATTATGTTAGAGCACGTAGAATTATTTTTCAAGTCCATCTTCATCGACAATATGGTGTTTGCCGTATTCCTGGGGATGTGTTCCTACCTGGCGGTTTCCAAGAAGGTCTCCACGGCTGTGGGCCTGGGGGCGGCGGTCATCTTTGTACTGGCCGTTACCGTCCCGCTGAACTGGCTGCTGGACCAATTTCTCCTGCAACCCGGGGCGCTTACCTGGCTGGGGCCGGAATACGCGGACTACGACCTGAGTTTCCTCTCTTTTATCCTCTTTATCGCCACCATCGCCACCATGGTGCAACTCGTGGAAATCGTGGTGGAGAAATTCTCGCCTTCCCTGTATAATTCGCTGGGGATCTTCCTGCCGCTGATCGCGGTGAACTGCGCCATCCTGGGCGGTTCGCTTTTTATGCAGGCCCGTGAAATTGCCACCCTCGGGCTGGCTTTCAACTACGGGGTGAGCTCCGGGATCGGCTGGTTCCTGGCCATCCTGGCCATTGCCGCCATCCGCGAGAAGATTCGCTATTCCAATGTACCGCCGCCCCTGCGCGGACTCGGGATCACCTTTATCATCACCGGTCTGATGGGGATCGGATTCCAGAGTTTCGGGGGGATGCTCACCGGGGGTGACGAAACCGCCGATGCCGCCGAAGAGATGGCCGTGGAAACCATCAGCGAACCTGAAAACACCGAAACACCCGGCACGGAGGCAGCTGCCGAAAACCGGGAACAACCCAACCGCGAAGAAGAACAAGTCCTTTCGTATAACGACGTTGTAAATAACGAGTAAATGATTCTAGCTACCAGTACCCTCGGGACCATCACCATTACCATCATCGCCTTTCTGATCCTGGTACTGTTGTTGGTATCCCTCTTGCTTTTTACCAAGGAGAAGCTATCCCCTTCCGGGCCCGTCACGATCAAGATCAACGGGGAAAAGGAAATCGAGGTGGCCTCGGGAAGTTCCCTGCTTTCCACCCTGGGGAACAAGAAAATCTTCCTGCCTTCCGCCTGCGGGGGCGGGGGTACCTGCATCCAGTGCGAATGCCACGTCCTTTCCGGGGGTGGGGAGGCGCTGCCCACCGAGACGCCCCACTTTTCCAAGCGGGAGCTCAATGAGGGAGCCCGGCTGGCGTGCCAGGTGAAGGTGAAACAGGACATGGAAATCACCATCCCCGAAGAGGTATTCGGGATCAAGAAATGGGAGGCTACCGTGGTGCGCAACTACAATGTGGCGTCCTTTATCAAGGAGTTTGTAGTGGAAATTCCCGAGGACATGAATTATAAGGCCGGGGGGTACATCCAGATCGAAATCCCGCCCTGCGAGGTGCCTTACAAGGATATCGACATCACGGCCCACCCGGAGGAACACGAGACACCGGATAAGTTTCAGACGGAATGGGATAAATTCGGCCTCTGGCCGCTGGTGATGAAAAACCCGGAAGTCGTTGAGAGAGCCTATTCCATGGCCTCCTACCCGGCAGAGGGTCGGGAGATCATGCTGAACGTGCGGATCGCCACCCCGCCCTGGGACCGTTCCAAGAACGGTTGGATGGACGTTAACCCGGGGATTGCATCGTCCTACATATTTGCCCGCAAGCCCGGCGACAAGGTGACGATTTCAGGACCCTATGGGGAATTCTTTATCAACGAATCCGAATCCGAAATGCTATACGTGGGCGGGGGTGCCGGGATGGCGCCTATGCGCTCGCACCTCTACCACCTCTTCAAGACCCTGAAGACCAACCGGAAGGTGACCTACTGGTACGGAGGCCGATCCAAGCGGGAGCTTTTCTATATCGACCACTTTAAGAGACTCGAGGAGGAATTCCCGAACTTCAAATTCTACATGGCCCTTTCCGAGCCTTTGGAAGAGGACAACTGGAAGGTGAAGGAAAATATCGACGCCCCGGGTGACGGGTTCGTGGGCTTTATCCACAACTGCGTGATCGAGCACTACCTGGAGCACCACGAGTCGCCAGAGGATATCGAATTGTATTTCTGTGGCCCGCCCCTGATGAACAAGGCGGTGCAAAAGATGGGAGAAGATTTCGGAATCCCGGATGAGCATATCCGCTTTGACGATTTCGGGGGGTAATCCCGTACGAATTCATTTTAAAACCGATATGCTGCATATCGGTTTTTTTATACGATAAAAAATGCAAGCACTTACCCAACAGGAACTGCACAACCTGGCGATGAACATCGTGGGGCGTGAACTGGAAGCCGCCGGCTTTGAATTCATGGGCGTCAACAGCAAACCCGGGAAAAACCCGCAATTTGTCTGCCTGAAGGAGAAAGTACTGCACTTTATCGTGGTGCGGCCCGTGGCCTACCCGGATAACCCGAGGGAATACGATGCGAGCCTGATGGCCAAGGTCAAGGCCCATGCCGAGAATTTTGAGGCGCGAACCTACTATGCGGGGGTGGGGTTATCCAATGCCGCAGACCAGAGCGCCCCGGTTTTCCTGAATGAAAAATACATTGTGGACTATGAAGGCCTTATCGAAATTTAGGGATCCCCGGGGGGAGGCCCGTTTCCGCCACTTAGCCGCATCGCTGTGTTCCGCAGCGGTTTGTTTGGTTTTGTCAGCCGCGTCAGGATGTTCCGCCCCGGAGTTAAAACGACAGGATTACCAGGGACAGGCCCTGGGGACTACCTATGCAATCACCGTATTCGGAGCAGACCGGGAAGACCTCGGGCCACAGATCGATTCGGTGTTCGCCGTCCTGAACCAGTCCATGTCCACCTACCTGCCCGATTCGGATATCAGCCGCATCAACCAGGGGGATACCTCGGTGGTGGTGGACGACATGTTCCGGGAAGTCCTTGCAGCCTCCCGGGAAATCCACCAGGCTACAGGGGGCCGCTTCGACCCCACGGTGGGCATCCTGGTGGACGCCTGGGGTTTTGGCCCGGGAGAGGCAATGGAAATGGACAGTACCACCGTGGATAGCCTGAGGCAATACGTGGGCCTGCACAAAATCACACTGACCCCGGGGAACCGCCTTCGCAAGGAGTCCCCCGGCATCCGCCTGGATTTCAACGCCATCGCCAAGGGGTATGCCATCGACCGCCTGGCCCTCCTTTTGGAGCAGGCCGGCTCCGCGAATTTCCTGGTGGAAGTGGGGGGGGAGGTGCGCACCCGGGGCAGGCAGCCGGAAAAGGGCCAGCCCTGGCGCGTGGGTATCGACGATCCGGAGGCTTCCGGGGGGCGACGGATCAAACAAGTGGTAGAACTCGAGGACGCTTCAATGGCCTCCTCCGGCAATTACCGGAAATTCCGGGAAGACCCGGAAACGGGGATGCGCTACGTACATACCATCGACCCGCTCACCGGGTATACCCGCAATTCCAATATCCTCGCCGTCTCGGTGATTGCGCCCACCTGTATGGTGGCAGACGGCTATGCCACAGCCTTTATGGCCATGGACCTGGAGGCCAGCCGGGAACTCCTCGCAGCCTCGGGAGACCTCCAGGCGTATATCATCTATCTGGATGCGGACGGGAAAACCCGGGAGTTTGCAACAGACGGCTTCCGGTCCCGGATGGCCCCCTGACCGCTTGCTGCCCGCCGATAACGCCGGCTCGATTCAGGCCGGTGCTGCAGGTCGTGGCTCCCTGCCGGGTTTCCGCACCAGGGGGATCAGTTCCCCGGGTGACAGCCGGTACCTCTCGATTTGCTCCGGGGTAAATTCCCTTGTATAGTCTACGGCTTCGACCTCAAAACCGGCGCGCCTCAGGATATCGAAATAGTCCCGGCCGTACACCCGGACGTGGTCGTACTGGCCAAAGACGCGCCGTCGTTCCTGCGGATCGGTTATCCCCGGGTCCTCAAAAGTCATTTCCCGATTTAGGTCCTGGGGGACCTGGAATACCCCCCATCCCCCGGGTTTCATCACCCGAAACAATTCGGCCAGTGCCCGTTGATGGTCCGGGATGTGTTCCAGGACATGGTTGCAGAGGATGACGTCAAAGGAATTGTCTTTGAAGGGCAGCTGGCAGATATCCGCCTTGACATCCGCCAGGGGGGAATTCAGGTCCGTGGTGGTGTAATCCAGGTTGGACATCCTGCGGAAGCGCCTGTGGAAAGCCTGTTCCGGGGCGAAGTGAAGCAACCGCATCGTGGCGGTAAAAAAATCCGTCTCCCGCTCCAGGTAGAGCCAGAGGAGCCGGTGGCGTTCCAGGGACAATGTGGATGGGGAGAGGACATTCTCCCGGGGCTTCTCATATCCGTAAGGCAAAAAAGTCCGGTAACTTTTTCCGTCAATCGGATCGGTGTAGCGATTCCCTTTCAGGAGGAGCGACAATACGGGGCGGATTGCAAAGCTCAGCCGGATCAGTACCGGTCTGGGAAGCACCCCCAGGGCCCATTTAAACAGCCGCTTCACAACCGTCAGGTGGTTAACGGGGCGGCCCGGAAGGCCGTTTCCTCGTCCGATTCAATCCCCAGGGCCTCGTAGATATAGGCAAATGTGGAGAGCAGTTCCGGTTTCCCGTCTATAAGGGCCACATCGTGTTCAAAGTGGGCGCTGGGCTGGCCGTCGGCTGTCAGGATGGTCCAGCCGTCGCGGAGTTGCCGTATACGGCGGGTTCCCCTGTTGATCATCGGCTCGATGGCCACGACCATGCCGTCGACAAACTTTTTCCCCCGGCCGCGTTTCCCGTAATTGGGCATCTCCGGGGCTTCGTGAAGCTTGCGCCCCAGTCCGTGCCCCACCAGTTCGCGGACCACCCCGTATCCGTGTTTTTCACAGTGGTCCTGGATGGCCCAGGCCACATCGCCTACCCGGTTGCCCGCCCGAAATTCCCGGATGCCGACATAGAGCGACTCCTTGGTGACTTCCAGCAATTTCAGGGTTTCCGGGGCCACCTCCCCGATGGGGAACGTATAGGCGTGGTCCCCGTAAAATCCGTTTTTCAATGCGCCGCAATCCACTGATATGATATCCCCTTCCTCGAAAGGCGTATCGTTGGGGATGCCATGGACTACCTGCGCATTCGGGCTGATGTTCAGGGTGTTCGGGAAATCGTACATCCCCAGGAACCCGGGTTCGGCCCCCTGGTCGCGGATATAGGTTTCCGCCAGTTTATCGAGTTGTAGCCCGGTAACCCCGGGTTTGATCTCGGCGGCCAGCATCCCGAGTGTCCTGGAAACGACCAGTGCGCTCTCGCGCATGAGCTCAATTTCCTCGGCCGATTTGATTTGAATCGCAGACATAGGGTGCAAAGATAGGAAGTCCTGTCGGTTAATCCCAGTCGTAGGCGTGGCGGTAGGGAGCCCCGCTGAGGATCTTCACCATATCGGTTTCCAGGCCTTCGATGGGGTATTCCACAATCCGGCCCAGTTCCTCCCCGTCCCTGTAGAATATAAAGGTGGGGACGTTGATGATGCCGAATCCTTTTTCATAATCCTGGGGGGTGTCCTTCTCCCGGGTCATGGTGATCAGTTTTATTTCGTCGGCGGGATAACCGGCTTTTTCCAGGATCTTCACAAACCGGGGGACTTCCCGCTGGCTGTCTTCGCACCAGGTACCCATAAACAGGGTGATGTCGATCCCTTCCAACAGGTCCTCCAGTTCGGCGATTTTGTCCGGGTCCGGCTTGTAGGCGGTCAGGTTGGGCTCAAACCACTGCACAAATGGATGGGCGTAAAGGGAATCGATGGCCGCGGTGCCCACCAGGATTTCAGTGTCCTGGTCCGGCATCCGGACTGCCGTGTGGGGTGGCTGGGCCTTGCAACCTGCCTGCAGCGCCAGCAGCGCTATAAAAGCCACCAGCAGCAAATGCCCTGGCGAGAGCATGTGGCTAATTGTCCGGGCCCGCGCTTTTGTCTCAATTCCCCGGGGGAGGTTCGGTAGCCTCATGATATCAGCAGGGATTTCTGGGTCATCAGCTCGGGTTGCGCAACGCCTACGATCTCCAGAATGGTCGGGGCCAGGTCGCCCAGGACCCCGGATTGGATCGATTTTCGGTCGGGGTCCACCAAAATCAGCGGGACCGGGTTGGTGGTATGGGCGGTGTTGGGGCTTCCGTCCGGGTTCACCATCGTGTCGCAGTTTCCGTGATCGGCAATCACCAGGGTCGTGTACCCGTTTTCCAGGCCGGCGGTAATCACGTCCCTGGCACAGGCATCCACCGTCTCGCAGGCTTTGATAGCGGCCTGCATATCGCCCGTATGGCCCACCATGTCCGGGTTGGCAAAATTCAGGCAGATAAAATCCGCTTCGCCTTTGGCCAGTTCCGGGAGGATGGCGTCCCGGATGTCGTAGGCGCTCATTTCGGGCTGCAGGTCGTAGGT
>CAXQQM010000114.1:0-8672 GCA_964226055.1 Robiginitalea sp.
GAGTAACCGGGGTGTCAGGGATCCAGGTAAAAGTAGTGTCGGGTCCAGCGGCGACCGGATGCCCGCTCCCCCACCCGGGCGCCGAGCGACGCAAGCATTCCAGCAGTAACAACAGGCACAGGAAATAAAAAATCCCACTCCGGATGCGTTGGTTGCCTCTGAAGTGGGATTCGGGTCGCCTCATCCGCCAAAAGTACGGATGGGGCCTGCCCCTATTCTGCAGTCTGCTTTCGGAAAAGCTGGTTATTCTTGAGTTTCGTCATGTACTCCCGCAGGTCTACCCGTACCTCGCCGGACATGATATACAAGCCGATGATGTTCGGGAAGGACATGGCCAGGATCATCATATCCGAGAAATCGAGTACCGCACCCAGGCTCACAGACGCCCCGATTACGACAAATACCAGGAAAAGGGATTTGTAGACCATCTCGGATTTCTTGCTCTTGCCAAAGAGGAACGTCCAGGCCCGCATACCGTAGTAGGACCATGAAATCATCGTGGAAAAGGCAAAGAGGAATACCGCGATGCCCAATACATACGGGAACCAGGAAATCTGGCTGCCAAAGGCATCGGACGTAAGTTGGGCGCCGGCCATGCCCTCCACTTCGTGCATCCCGGTAAAAATCAGGACGAGTGCCGTCAGCGTACAAACCACCACTGTATCGATAAACGGTTCGAGCAGGGCCACAAAGCCCTCAGAGGGCGGATGGTTGGTTTTTGCGGCGCTGTGCGCGATGGCAGCCGACCCCACACCGGCTTCATTGGAGAATGCCGCCCGCTGGAAACCGACCACCAGCACGCCGATGACCCCCCCCTTGAGGGCTCCCGGGTTAAATGCGCCGTCCACGATGGCGGAAAAAGCCGGTCCGATATTTTGTATGTTCATGATAATGACCGCGAGGGCGGCAACCACATAGATAGTCGCCATGAGGGGGACCACCTTGCCGGTTACCTTGGCGATGCTCCGGATTCCCCCGATGATCACGACCCCTACCAGGATGGCCGTAACCACACCGAACCAGAAGCCGTTCCCCTGAAGGACCGAGAATTGCCCGGCCAGTTGTTCAAAAGACTGATTGGCCTGGAACATGTTCCCCCCGCCAAAGGAAGCGCCTACTGCCAGGACGGCAAATACCACGGCCAGCACCCTTCCGAGGCCTTTGAGGTTCCTTTTTTCCAGCCCGTACCGCAGATAGTTCATCGGCCCGCCGAAGACCCTCCCGTCCGGGAGGATGTCCCGGTATTTCACACCCAGGGTGCACTCCACAAATTTCGAGGACATCCCGAGCAGCCCGCAGATAATCATCCAGAAAGTCGCCCCTGCCCCACCGAGGGATACGGCAACGGCTACACCTGCGATATTTCCAAGCCCGACAGTACCGGACACCGCGGTCGCCAGTGCCTGGAAATGCGTAACCTGCCCGGGGGCATTCGGGTCGTCGTATTTGCCGCGTGCCAGGGCCAGGGAATGCCGGAAGCCGCGGATGTTGATAAAGCCCATGCGGATGGTGAAGAAGGTGGCCCCCAGTACGAGCCAGATTACGATAAACGGAATGCCATTGGTAATCGGGTCGCCGTTCGGGTGTGCGATCACCACGGGCTCGTCGTATTCCACCTGGGCCAGGTAATGGGCCCCCTGCTCGATGATGTGTTCCGGGTTGTCCGGGTTGTAGATTACCTTCCCTTCGTCCACCAGGTGTTTCAGTGAACCGGAGGCGTTAGCCGAAATGGTCTGGTCCGGCCCGTTATCCCGGGATATAACCGCTATGGGGTCTCCATTTCGGACTTGCTCCCCTTCTGACTTCAACCACTCCTTGAGGACGTACCGGTCCGTTACGTCGGGCGACCAGCCGGGGATGCCGATATTCTTCACGTCGGCATAGACCACCGGGTCGTACAGGCCGAGAGCGGCGAACGGGTCCCAGAACAGTACGGAACCCAGGGCGTTGACCGCCGGTGTCATCGTGCCGTTGAAAACTTCCGTGATGGCCTCAGTGGGTACAGTGTATTCTCCCGTTGCCGAATTCCCCTGCGAATCCGTTACGATCACCGAATAGGGTACCCCTTCAGTCAGCCCGGTAGACCGGTCCGAGGTAAGCGGGGTCTCCTGGTTGCTCCACCGGTATGTGTACGGTGCCGTACCACCTGAAACAGATACCCGGATGACCCCGTCATTGATATTCGTTGACGGGTTGTTGATAGTCCCCCGGAGTTCGAGTTCCTGGGCGGTTATCCCCAGGGAAGTCATGCAGATCAGGAGGGAGAGTAGATACTTCATATTGGGTAGGGTGAATTAGTGTGGTTTGACTTTTTCGGATCGCGGCAATATCCTAAAAATTAGGATGCCGTCCAAATATTATCCCCGCAGGTCAGTCGATGTGAAACATCTCATTGAGCTTGCGGATCTGTTCTGGCCGGCCCAGCACGATGACCTTGCTTTTGGGCTGCAACGGGAGGTCCGCTTCCGGGTTGATGATATAGTTGCCATCGGGTTCGATGTACCCGATGATCGTACATCCTGTTTTCCGCCTGAGGTCCAAATCGCGCAGCGTATTGCAATCCACCTGGTTGCGGAAGTCCTCAATCCCGACTTCTTCGAGGTTTGTCGTGTCCTCGCCTTCCATGGAAAGCTGGTCCATAAAAGTAATCAGGTCGGGCAGTACCACCAGGGAGGCCATATGGTCCCCGCCGATCTTGTCCGGCATGATTACCTTATCAGCCCCGGCCAGCTGCAGCTTCTTGACCGAGGAGATCTGCGAGGCCCGGCTGATGATGGTGAGGTCCGGGTTCAGCTGGCGGGCCGAGAGGACAACAAACAGGTTGGCCGCGTCGTCCGGCAGGGTGGTAATCAGGTACCGGGCGCGTTCCACCCCGGCCTCCAGGAGCACCTCGTCTTCATTGGCATCCCCCTCCTGAAACAGGATATTGTCCGACTCGTACTTTTCGATAATGGCCGGATCCCGCTCCACGACGACAAAGGGCTGGTTGTAATTCTGCAGCCGCTGTGCGGCCTGGGATCCGTTCCGTCCGTACCCGCAGATGATCACATGGTGCTCGAGTGCATCGATTCGCTGTTTCACTTTTTTCTTCTTTAGGATTTGAAGGGAATTCCTCCCGAGGATGTACTCGGTAATTACCGAGATTGCAAAGGCAAAGATAAAAACGCTCGATACGATCAGGATAACCGTAAAGAGGCGTGCCTCCGTATCCAGCGGCCGCACTTCCTGGAAGCCGACTGTGGTCACGGTAATAATGGTCATGTACAGGGACTCACTCCAGTTGAACCCGGCGACATATCGATACCCGAACAGCCCAAAAAGCAGCACGAGGACCATGAGTGTCAGTGCCAGGTAAATCTTGGACCGGAAGAGTTTCAGCATAATCAGAGGTCAAAAACGGAGGTTCGTTTGGTATACACCAGGTCCTTGATCCTCAGCCAGAATGCGAGGAAGAGATACAGGGCAAATCCAAAGCCCAGCGTAACAAACGTCAGGTAAATAAACGAAGTCCGGACCACCCGGGTCCGGATGCCGAGGCGCTCTGCTATCCGGCGGCAGACTTCAAATCCCCGCTTTTGGAAATAATACAGTGCCGTGTAAAAGAGGTTCACACGCTAAAAATAGCACATTCCGAACAATTATTCGGTGACCTCCCCGTCCCACTCGAGCATCCCCCCCATCAGGTTGTAGGTGCGCTCAAATCCCTTGCTTTGCATCAGGGAGCAGGCCTGGCCGCTGCGGTTCCCGGAACGGCAATACACGTAATAACTTTTGGATTTATCCAATTTCTCCACTTCGTCCAGGAACCCCTGTCCGCGGTAGATATCGATCTGGATGGCCCCGGGGATGTGCCCCTCCTCCATCTCTTCATCGGTCCGGACATCCAGGATGACGGCATCCGGGTCGGATTCCAGTTGTTCCCTCCAGTCTTCTTGGGTAAGGTCTGCCATATGAAATGTTTCTGTTTTGGAACCGTGCCTTCCCGAAATCCAGGTGGCACGTATTCCGGGCAAAAGTACAGATTTTGCACCAATTGCCTGCCGGTTCGCACGAAACTGTCGCCGGTTCGCGGTCGGCCAGCTAACCGTTTTCAGGCCTTGATGCTGCACCCGATCGCCCGGGTGGTTTCGGTGGGTACCGGCTGGCCGCTGAGCAGGGCGTCCACGGCAACTTCCACATAGGGCGTTTCCACGGCCGAGGCATCCCGGTAGTTATCGTCAACGGCCCCGATATAGCGCACAATATGGTCGGACCCGCTGCGCTCCAGCAAAAAGACGTGAGGGGTCCGGGTAGCCCCGTAAAGCGGATAGATTTCCTGACCCTCATCGAGCAGGTAGGGAAAGGAGAAGCCTTTCTCCCTTGCCCGCTGGGCCATCTTTTCAAAGCTGTCCCCGGGTTGTATCTCCGGGTTATTCGGGTTGATGGCAATCACCGGATAACCCCGGGTGGCGTACTTGCCATTCAACGCCTCGATACGATCCTCGTAAGCCTGGGCATACGGGCAGGTATTGCAGGTAAAAACCACAATAAAACCCTTTGCGTCCGGGTAATCGCTCAGGCTGACCCGATCGCCGCCAACGGCAGGCAGGTCAAAATCCGCCGCCTTATCCCCGACGGAATACCCTTGGGGGAATGCTCCTTGAAGCGGCAGGAGGAGCAAGCCGAAAAAAACGAGAAAGTGCTGAAGTGTTTTCATGATCATTGAATTATTCGTTTAGAAATGATTGTACGACCGCCTCGAGTTCGGGGCCGTCAAATGGTTGTTCATAGAATTCCCGACGATCAGCGGAATAGATCAGGGTAGCCGGGATGGCGCCGGACCAATCCTGGGAAACCCGGGGGATCCAGTCGTTTTGCCGGGGGTCGTCCAGGACCACCACCGGGCTTTCGATTCCCCGTTTTTCAATAAAGGCCGGGAGACGCTTTTCCCACATGGAAGGCATGTCCAGGCTCACCAGGGTTACCTCCACCCCCCGGTCGGCATATTCCCGGCGGATCTTTTCAAAAAAAGGTAGTTCCGCTATGCAGGGGGCGCACCAGGTGGCCCAGAAATTGATGATCCGGACCTGGGGACCTTCCTGATGGAATAGCGGCTCCAGTTCCTCGAAAGACAGTACGGGAATCGGTCCTGATGCCGTTTCCACAGTTGCCTTGGGCGATCCTGCCAACCAGGTGAAATCCTCCTGTTGGGCATGTAGGGTTCCCGAAAGAAACACAAGTACCAAGAGAGGTAATAAACGCAGATCTACCATACCGGGTTTGATTCCCTTAAATTTAACCACAGGGTCACCCCTACATGGAACGTTTAACAAAAATTTAGCTTGCCGCAGGTTGGAGTGCATTGATTTACTCTCTATATTCGTACATACAAATGTTGTAGTAACATGAATGTAGAAGCAATTATTAAAACGGCTACCCTGCCGCCCCGGCGACGCACCATGATCCACCTGATGCTCGTGAACAACCGGATTGGCGAGGTCATGGCACAGACCTTGAAACCGTTCGGCCTGTCCATGCAGCAATTCAACGTGCTGCGGATCCTGCGGGGTCAAAAGGGGCAGCCGGCCAACATGTGCACGCTTAATGAGCGGATGGTTACCAAGATGAGCAATACCACGCGTTTGGTCGATAAATTAATCGCAAAGGGGCTTGTAAGGCGCAACGTCTGCCCAGAAAACCGACGCAAGGTGGAAATATTCCTGACCGATACGGGCAGGGAACAGCTAGAGGATATGTCAGCAGCGGTAGATGCCCAGGAGCACGCGCTGATGGAGAACTTCTCGGATGATGAACTCCGCCGTTTAAATGAATTGTTGGACTTAATAAAATAAAACCATGCAAACCAGCACACAGACAGAAATAGAAACTTATCTCGATTCGCTGAACTGGCGTTATGCCACCAAGGAATTCGACCGGGATGCAAAACTCCCGGAACCCGTCCTGGAAGGATTGCTGGAGGCGGTTCGCCTCAGCGCTTCCTCCTATGGGTTGCAACCCTATGAAATCCAGGTAGTCTCCGATCCGGAAGTCCGTCAAAAATTGCGCGCCGCCGGCTGGGACCAGTCACAGATTACGGATGCTTCCCATCTTCTGGTCTTTACATACAAAACGGATTTCGGCCCGGAACTGGTAGAAAGCTATATCGACCGGGTATCAGAAACCCGGGGTGTCGAAAAGGCCAAACTAAATGGCTACTCAGACTTTATGAAGTCGAAACTCATGGACCTGCCCCGGGAACAAAAATCCAACTGGACGGCCCGTCAGGCGTACATCGCCGTGGGCAACCTGCTTTCAGCTGCAGCTGTGGCCCAGGTAGACGCCTGCCCCATGGAAGGCTTTGACCCGGTAAAGGTGGACGAAATCCTGGACCTTGGGTCGCGCAACCTGAGCGCCGCAGCCCTGGTGGCCCTGGGCTACCGGTCCGAATCGGACGCTACCCAGCATCAGAACAAGGTTAGGCGTACCCGACAAGAACTTTTTACACACATTTAATCAATTTATTAACAACTATTTATTATCTCAAAAACAGAAACAACACCATGAAAAAGAACCTTTTTGCCCTGACCCTGGCTGTGGTTACCACTACAGCTACATTAGCCACAGAACCCGCAGCCGACGAGACCAAAACCGTCGATGCAAAGGCGAGCACCGTTACCTGGAAAGCCTACAAGGTAACCGGTTCCCACACCGGGACCGTTGCCCTGAAGTCCGGATCCCTCATTTTTGACGGGGACCAACTCACCGGAGGCGAATTCCAGGTGGACATGACCACCCTGACCGCGACGGACCTCGAGGGGGAATACCGGGACAAGCTCGTCGGGCACCTGAAGTCTGACGATTTCTTCTCCACGGAGAAATACAACACCTCAAAACTGGTATTCACCAATGTAAAATCCACGGGGAAAAACTCCTACGAGGTTACCGGGAACCTGACCATCAAGGGCATTACCAAACCTGTGACCTTTGACCTGTCCGTCTACGGCAGCAAGGCTACTGCCAATGTAAAAGTAGACCGGGCGGCCTATGACATCCGCTATGGATCCGGCAGTTTCTTCGACAACCTGGGTGACAAGACCATCTACGACGAGTTCGACCTGGTGGTAGACCTGGAGTTCGCAGCGGCGAGCTAATCTTCAGAATCAGCCCATACACAGTTTAAAACTTTTGTATGATAAACGCCGGGGCCCGCTCCGGCGTTTTTTTTATACCGGTGTTTGCCAATACCGAATTCCTTTCTATATTTGACACCGATGAAAGTATTGATTACAACAAACTGGTGGTGGGTAACTGATCGCGAAACGTCGTGACCTGAGCCCCCCTGTGTTTGTCCACCATACCTAAGGCTTGTCTGTCACGACAGGCCTTTTTTAATTTTTGTCAACAAGCGATTTATGGCATACGAACTCCATACACACCACAAGAAAATCCTCGCGGATACGCTTACTCCGGTCAGCGTCTACCTGAAGGTGCGCGACCGCTTCCCGGGCAGCCTCCTGCTGGAGAGCAGCGACTACCACGCCAACGACAATTCGTTCTCCTATATCTGTTGCAACCCGATTGCCTCCATCCGGGTTCAAAACGAGACGATCTTCCTGGAATACCCGGACGGGAAACGCGAACAGCGCCCGGTAGGACCCGATACGGATATCCCGATGGAAATACATGCATTTGCGGCCCGTTTCCGGGCGGAGTCTGCCAATTTCAAGTTCATCAACAACGGGTTGTTCGGCTACATGGCCTATGACGCCGTCCGGTATTTCGAGGATATTTCCATCGTCAAAAAACCGGATTCCCCGGATATCCCCGATATCTACTACGCGGTTTACCGAAACATCATCGCCTTTGACCACTTTAAGAACGAAGCCTACCTCTTTGCCCATTCCCACGACGGGAAGAACAATATCCCCGAACTGGAACAGCTCCTGTCGGTACAGACCTTTGCTTCGTACTCCTTCCGAAAGGAAGGAAAACGCCAGACCAACCTGGAAGACGCCGAATACCTGGAGCACGTGGAACTCGCCCGGAAGCATTGCGGCCGGGGAGATGTATTCCAGCTGGTCCTCTCGCGCCGCTTCGCCCAGGGCTTCAAGGGGGATGAATTCAATGTGTACCGGGCCCTCAGATCCATCAACCCCTCCCCCTACCTGTTCTACTTTGACTATGGGAGTTTCAAGATATTTGGCAGTTCGCCCGAAGCCCAACTGGTCGTGGGGGACGGCAAGGCTGAAATCCACCCGATTGCCGGGACGTTTAAACGCACCGGGAACGACGAAGAAGATGCCAAACTGGCCCGGGAACTGGCGGCAGATGACAAGGAAAACAGTGAACACGTCATGCTCGTAGACCTGGCCCGGAACGACCTGAGCCGCAACGGGAATACCGTAGAGGTGGAAACCTACCGGGAAGTCCAGTATTTCTCCCACGTCATCCACCTGGTTTCCAAGGTTACCGGGCGCAAGAAACCGGAAATCCCCACCATGAAAGTGGTCGCGGACACCTTCCCGGCAGGGACGCTCAGCGGGGCACCCAAGCACCGGGCGATGCAATTGATCGAGCAATACGAAAAAACCAGCAGGACCTATTACGGGGGGGCCATCGGGTTTATGGCCTTTGACGGCGATTTCAACCATGCCATCATGATCCGGACCTTCCTGAGCCGGAACCACACGCTG
>CAXQQM010000115.1:0-19568 GCA_964226055.1 Robiginitalea sp.
GATTGCCGTCCGATAAATGGATTGAGCGTTTTTACGATTGGGCCAATGTCCATATTTTAGCGCCTGAACAAACAGCACCAGGCGAATGATAAGCATTATTGGGAATACTTCCGCCAGGAATATCTGCGGCCTGCTTGTATGGCTTGCGATTTTGGCCCAAACCGCCCCCGCCATGGCCCAGGACCCCGGGCGTTTTGAAAAGGAAGTCGCCTCCATCACCCACCGCACCGACAGCCTCTGGAACCCCTATCGGGCCACCTATCTGTTTACCGGCAGTTCAAGCGTTCGCATGTGGGAAAGCCTGGACCGGGATTTCCCCGACAAACAGGTAATCAATACCGGGTTCGGGGGCTCCCAGGCTTCCGATTTGCTTTTCTACCTGGACCCCCTGATATTGAAATACAACCCGATGGCGGTTTTTATCTATGAAGGCGACAACGACCTGGCAGAGGGAAAAAGCCCTGGCCACGCCTTTCGGGATATTGAGGAAATCCTCTCCCGGATCCGGTTGCGCTACCCGGGGATGCCCGTTGTGCTGATCTCCGCCAAGCCGAGTATCAGCCGATGGAAGCTACGGGGAAAGTACGAGCGATTTAACCGGAAGCTGAGCCGGCTGGCGGAAGAGGACCCCCTGACCCGCTTTGCCGATGTCTGGACACCGATGCTCCAGGCGGATGGGTCCCTGAATGAAGCTTTGTTTATTGAAGACGGTCTGCATATGAATGCCGAGGGATACCGCATCTGGAAATCCGTATTGGGAAAGCAGATGGAGCATTCGAATAATTAAGAATACCACGCCCGCCAACAAAACGCGTGGACAATTGAAAGTAGCATGAAAAACCTGAAATGGGGCAGTGCCCTGATCCGTTTGGTCCTGGCCGGTTGGCTGGGAATGGCCCTGTGGGCATGTGCCGATGAGCAACGGCCCCGAATCGTATTCCCGGAAACAGACCTGGCCGAAGCCCCCCTGATCCCGAAACCCCTTTCCGTGGTTCCTACGCACGACGCTTTCGGCCTGGACCGGCACGTTGCGATATACAGCGGGGGCGCCGCAGGCATGGCTGACGTGGCGGAAATCCTCGCGGGGCATATCGAGGCGCGTACCGGCCTGAGGTTGCCTGTGGACAATGAAAACAAAGAAGGGATCCACCGCGCGATTTATTTCAACCAATCCCCTGCGGACGGGCCCGAAGGATACCAGTTATATATCACCCGCGACTCCGTGCTGATCAACAGCCCAAATATCGAGGGGGCCTTCCACGCCGTACAGACTTTGCGGCAACTGATTCCGTCGGAAGCCAACGACACCCTGGCGGAATACCCTATCTGGCCACTCCCCACCGGGAAGATCACCGATAAGACCGAATTTGCCTATCGGGGGGCCATGCTCGATGTAGCCCGGCATTTCTTTTCGGTTTCCGACGTCAAAAAATACCTGGACGTAATGGCCTATTACAAACTGAATGTCCTCCACCTGCACCTGACGGACGACCAGGGCTGGCGGATCGAAATCAAAACCTGGCCGAAACTCACTGAAGTAGGCGGCAGCACGGAAGTAGGCGGTGGCCCGGGCGGGTTTTACACCCAGGAGGAATACAGGGAAATCGTGGCCTATGCGGCGGAGCGGTTTATCACCATCGTCCCGGAAGTGGACATGCCCGGGCATACGAATGCTGCATCGGTGGCGTACCCGTTTTTGAACGGGAATGGGAAAACCCCGGCGCTATATACCGGGACGCAAGTTGGGTTCAGCACCTGGGATACGCGGAAGGATACGGTTTATGCCTTTATCGACGATGTTATCCGGGAAATTTCCGAAATGACCCCCGGGCCTTACTTCCATATCGGCGGGGACGAAAGCCACGTCACTGCAAAGGACGATTACATCTATTTTGTGGAGCGGGTGGAACCCATTGTTAAAAAGTACGGGAAACGGATGATCGGATGGGACGAAATCGCCAATGCCTCCCTGGACAGTAGTTCGGTTGCACAATTCTGGGCCGATGAGGAAAACGCCCAGAAAGCGGTTAACCAGGGGATGCAGGTGATCCTCTCCCCGGCCCGGAAGGCCTACCTGGATATGCAGTACGATTCCACCTCTACCTTCGGGCTCCACTGGGCCGCTTATATCCCCGTGGACAGCGCCTACATCTGGAATCCGCAGGCCTATGCGGCCGGAATTGCCAAAGAGGACATTTTGGGGATCGAGGCACCCCTCTGGTCTGAAACGATTTCAGAGCTCAGCGAACTGGAGTACCTGGCATTCCCCAGGCTGCCCGGCTACGCGGAACTCGGATGGACGGAACCTGCCCAATTATCCTGGGAGGATTACAAGCACCGCCTGGCTGCCCAGGCGGACTATTTCAAAAGGATGGATATCCGGTATTACCCGTCGGACCGCGTGCCTTGGCCCGAGGAATTCCCGGAGCCGGATCTCAGGGACTGACCCGTACCCGGCAACCCTTCCGGGCGTGCTGCCTGCCAGGGATATGTGGGGGCTTTCCGCGTTTCCGGCCAGACGGCATCCAGGGTTTCCGCCTCGTACATCCGCCCGTTCTTCAGGACATATCGAACGGAATTCGTATTCCGCAAGTCGTCCAGCGGATTCGCATCCAGGATAACCAGGTCCGCCAGTTTCCCGGCCTTCAGGCTGCCCAGGTCGCCATCAAGGCCCAGGGAACGGGCCCCCAGTAGGGTGGCCACCCGCAGGGCATCCGAGTTTTCCATGCCGCCACTAGCCACAGACCACAACTCCCAGTGGTACCCCAGTCCCTGCAACTGGCCGTGGGAACCTACGCCAGCCAACCCCCCGGCATCAACGAGGTCCTTCATGAATTCGGCTTGCTTCTCAAAGATGTGTTCCTCGTCCATAAACCAACCCGGACGACGACGGGATTTTGCAGCGAGTTCTTCGTAAGGCGTATAATGCCGGATTTTTGAATCCCCCCAAACGTTTTCGGTGGCGTAGTAATAGTTTTCTGCCCAGGGCCCGCCATAGGCCACGAGCAGGGTCGGGGTCACCGCCATTCCCGCATCCGCGATGGTGCGGACCACGTCGTTGTAGATCGGGTAGATGGGCAGGGAGTGTTCGTGCCCCGGGTACCCGTCCAGGAGTTGGGTCATATTCAGCTTAAAATCCAGCCCGCCCTCTGTAGTGGGCATCAGGCCGAGTTCTTTGGCCGCCATGATCACCCATTGCCGGTGCTTCCGGTTCCCCGTCAGGTACATCTTGATGGTCTTTGTATCGTAGTATTCGCTGTACTGCCGCAGAACCTTTTTGGTGTGTTCCAGGCTGGTCAGCTTATAGCGCCAGTACCCCACCCCGGGTCCCGTGCTGTAGATCCGGGGGCCCGGCATCATCCCGGCATTGACCATGTCCGAATAGGTCAGGACATCCGTGGTGGCTGTCTGCGGGTCGCGTGTGGTGGTCACCCCATAGGCCAGGTTGGCCCCGTAGATCCAAATGCGGTTCTTGTGGATGCCCCATGCCGGCCACATGTGTGCGTGCGTATCGATAAAGCCCGGGACAATTGTCTTCCCGCTCATATCCTTTACCTCGGTCCCCTCCGGGATTTGCAGGCTGCCAGCCGGCCCCAGGGCGGCGATGCGGTTGTCCCGGATCAGCAGGTCCCCGGATTCATGGACCGTATCCCCTTCCATGGTGATCAGGCGGGCCCCGGCAAGCAGCAGGGTCCCTTTGGGGATATCCTGGCGGTATTTCAGGGGGACGCGAAACTCGTCGGCCTCGAAAACCGGCTCCTCCTCATCCTTCTCCTTCCCGTTTACGGTGTCTTTTTTTACCGGGTTTTCCTTTTCCGCTTTTTTCACCGCCTCGAGGCTGTCACGGAATCGTTTCCCGGCCGCGAGGTCATAGGTAAAATGGCTGGCACCCAGGGACCAGTGCGCCGTACCGCTATCCCCCGACCAGGCCGGGAATTCCCCGCCCAGTTGTGTGAGCTTTACTGCCGGGAATGCTGCATCCCCGGGCTTGGCCACCGAAACGGTGGGTGTTTTCCCATACCTGGGTACGTGCACCGAGTAGATATCGTTGTTGATTTGTGCCAGGGCCCGCTTCCCGTCCGGGGAAATACGCACTTCGGCCGGGCGGGAAGCCTTGTCGTCTTCTTCTCGCAAGCCGGAATCCGGGGGCAGCAATCCGTGTCCGCCATGCCCGGACTCCGTCAGGATATCCCGGGACCCATAGGTCTCAATCCCTTTGAGGATCAGGTGTTGTTTTTCGTCCGTCCCGTCCCACCGAAGCGACAGCAACCCGCGTTGCGGGTGGCTCAGGTAAATCCGGTCGTCACCCCTGGTAAAATGCGGGGTAGTCCGGCCTTCCGATTTGTCGACCAGTGTTTGCTCCCCGCCTTCGGCCGGGATCCAGACCAGGTCTTCCCGACTGCCCCGGGTGTTCGGGCCGGTCCCTTCGTCATAAGCCTGGGCATACCCCCGCAGGAATACAATGCGGTCCGAATTGTAGGACCAGGCCGGCTGGGAATAGATGCCCGGGACGCCGGTAATAGCACGCGCTCCCCCGCGCCCGTCAGTGCGGACCTTGTAGAGGTGTCCCCCACCGGGTTGCCAGCCTGAAAAGACCAGTTCGTCCCCATCCGGGGACCAGGCCGGTTGCGCCTCCGTAAATTCGTGGTCGGTCAGCCGCCGGGGGGTCCCGTCCGGGAGCTCCATCACATAGAGCCGATTGAGGGCCGTAAAGGCCAGGTGCGTCCCGTCCGGGGAGGGGACGGCATCCCGGATCTGGGTAACGGGGAGTTCCGGGGCGTCGGAAATGGGGTATTTGAAATCCAGGCGCGGGCCCAGGTCCAGGGAGACCGGGGCTGTAAAAGGTATCTCGCGAACCGCATTGTCGTCAATCGACAGGGCCCGGATCTTCCCACCGTAGGAAAGGAAAAGCTCCTTGCTATCCGGGGAAAAGGCCATGGCCGGGAGTACCCCCAGCGGGGCAATGGATTCCTGTTCATCGCGTTGAACCGGGTAAGCGATCCAGCGCTCCTCCCCGGTTTCCAGGTTGCGCAGCCGCAGCCCGGTATGTTCTTCATAGCGGCTTCCGAACACCAGCCATTTCCCGTCCGGGCTGGGCGTGGGGGTAAAAGCCGACCCGTATCGGGAGGTGATTACCGCCAAGCCGCCGTCCTCCATATCATAGGTACCTATCTGGTATTGGGGCAGTTGAGCATTGTAATTCCAGGCGCCCGTCCGCCGGGAGAAGTAGATGCGTTTGCCATCCGGGGAAAAGGCCGGGTCGATGGCTTTGAGGTTTTCCGGCTTGTCGAACAGTTGGCTCCCGCCTCCACCGTCCCTGTGGTACAGGTGGAGTTTGATGTTGCGTCGCCCGGTGGCCCCTACCACATAGGTCCCGTCCGGCGACCAGTCCGCTGAAAAATAGTGTTTGTTTTCTGACTCTGTAAGTTGGGTTTCCTCCCGGGATTCCAGGTCCATGATCCAGATATTCTCGGAGCCGCTTTTGTCGGAAATATACAACAGGGACTTGCCATCCGGGCTGAACCGCGGATGCACCTCATAAGGCAGGCCCCGGGTCAGGGCGGTGGCCGTGCCACCGGTTGCCGGGATGGTGTAAATATCGCCCATCAGGTCAAAGGCAATTGTTTGCCCGTCCGGGCTGACATCCAGTGAGATCCAGGTTCCCTGTTCCGCCTGGAAGGAAATTTTGCGGGACGGCTTCAGGGGGAGCCCTTCCTTTTTCTTTTCTGTAGTGACTTTTTGAGTAGAATCTTTTCCGGTGTCCTGGGAATGGGCCGTGATGAGAAATAACCCGGCGAATAGCAAAAAGGCCCTTCGCGCGTCGAAATTGGCAAACATTTGAAAAGTTTTAGCGGTTTCTCCGCTAAATATAGGGAAATATACCCCCTGCCTGTGGGGGGCGACCTGCTCTTTTCCCGGATCGGGCGACCGGTTCAACAGGGGCTTTCGATGCGTTGCCGGGGCCTATCCTTCGTTTTCGGAAGCGGCAGAATGGTCGGGCCCGTTCCCGTCGGCATCTGTTTTGGCGTCTTCCCCATCGGCTTCCGGGGCCGAAAAATCATCGAAGCCGTTAGCGAGCAACAGGTTATACCACTGGATCACTTTGCGGATGTCGCTCGGGTAGACGCGGTCTTCGTCGTAATTCGGAAGCACCTCGAAGAAATATTCCTCGAGTTCCAGTTTTCCCGCCTTGTGGTTGATCGAGGTGTTGCCCCCGTCCTCCTTCTGCTGTATCCTGGCAAAAACTTCGCGAAGGGGTAGCTCCTCGTCCAGCGTATAAATCGCAATTTCGGACAGGACACTTACATTTCCGGTCATCCCGACACTGATCTTCCTCCCGTCAGCCAGCGATTCGGCCACAAATCCGGACCGGGTTTGCGTTACCAGGCGAAACAGTCCCGGCTTTCCGGCGATGGACAATATCTTATCTAAACTCATATAGTAATTTTCGGCTGCAAATATGCTAAATTTTAAGTCTACCGCCCCCGTTTCACGGCAGGGAACCGCATCTTGTAATCGATCTGTACCTTGCCTTTGGAAATATTGGTCAGTTTTCCCTTAAGCAGGCGTTTTTTCAGGGAGGAGATGTGGTCCGTGAACAGGATCCCCTCAATATGGTCATACTCGTGCTGGATGACCCGGGCCAACAGGCCGTCAAAGGTCTCTGTGTGCTCCCTGAATTCCGCATCCTGATAGCGGAGGGTGATCGTGTCCTGCCGGGTAACGTCCTCCCTGATATCCGGGATACTCAGACACCCCTCGTTAAAGGCCCATTTCTTCCCGGTCTCCTCCTGCATCTGCGCATTGATGAAAACGCGCTTGAAGGCCCGGAGCTCTTCCTGCTCCTTGGGGGTAAAGTCCTCGTCCTCCGCAAAAGGCGAGGTGTCGACCAGAAAAAGCCGGATGGGCCGGCCCACCTGGGGGGCTGCCAGCCCCACTCCGTTGGCCTGGTACATGGTTTCCCACATATTCTCGATCAGGGTGGCGAGCTCCGGGTAATCCGGTTCAACAGGTTCGCATTTTTTACGTAGGACCGGGTCTCCGTAAGCGACTATCGGTAAAATCATAATTCTTTGCTGCTTAAGTACGATTGCAGGATCAGGGTGGCGCTGATTTTGTCCACGGCTGCCTTATCGCGTCGTTTCTTTTTCTTCATCCCTCCTTCAATCATGGCCCGGACCGCCATTTGCGAACTGAAACGCTCGTCCTGCCGGCTCAGGGGGAGGTCCGGGAAACGCTTTTTAAATTTCTCTATAAAGCTGCGGATCTCGGCTTCGATCTCCGACGGGCTGTTATCCATCCGCCGGGGTTCCCCAATCACGATTCGCTCCACCCCCTCTTCGGGGATATATCCTTCCAGGAAAGCCAGCAATTCAGGGGTTTGGACCGTGGTCAGCCCGGAAGCGATCATCTGCAACGGGTCCGTTACGGCAATGCCGGTGCGTTTCTGTCCATAGTCCAAAGCGAGTATCCTGCCCAAGTAAAATTTTTGGCAAAAATAACGGATAAATCGTTACAGGTATAAATCCGGCAGGACAATTGGGCAACAGCGGCTATCTTTGCGCAAATTCAACACACCCGATGAACACCTTAAAAACGAAGATAGAAGCCGCCTGGGAAAACAGGGAATTGCTTAAGGAAGCGGAAACTCAGCAAGCCATCCGGGAGGTCATCGGCCTGCTCGATGCCGGGGAGCTGCGCTGCGCCAACCCGGGACCTGACGGTTGGGAAGTCCAGGAGTGGGTGAAAAAGGGCGTCGTCCTGTATTTCCCGATCCAGAAAATGGAAACCCTGGAAGCCGGTATATTTGAATACCACGACAAGATCCCCCTAAAAAAAGGGTATCGCGAAAAAGGCATCCGGGTGGTCCCCCATGCAGTGGCCCGACACGGCGCCTACATCGCCGGGGGCACGATCCTGATGCCCAGTTATGTGAATATCGGCGCGTATGTGGACCAGGGTACGATGGTGGATACCTGGGCCACCGTGGGTAGTTGTGCCCAAATCGGGAAGAACGTCCACCTGAGCGGCGGCGTGGGGATCGGTGGGGTCCTGGAACCCCTGCAGGCCGCCCCGGTAATCATCGAGGACAATGCCTTTATCGGCAGCCGTTCCATTGTTGTGGAAGGTGTAAGGGTGGAACGGGAAGCCGTACTCGGGGCCAATGTGGTGCTGACCGCATCCACGCGGATCATCGATGTGAGCGGGGCAAAGCCCGTGGAATACAAAGGCCGCGTACCCGCCCGTTCCGTAGTAATCCCCGGCAGCTATACCAAGGAATTCCCGGCCGGAACCTACCAGGTGTCCTGTGCGCTGATCATCGGGCAGCGCAAGGAGAGTACGGACAAAAAGACTTCATTGAACGACGCGCTCCGGGAATACGACGTGGCAGTCTGAGGCAAAAGGACCTTTCACAGGGTCCCGGGGAGGGTCCGGCGCCCAGGCAAAATGGCGTCCGGGATGCTGTTTTTTAGGCAGAAATTATACTAATCGGGCCGATTTGCTGTTATAATTAGGCAGCCCTTAAATCAATCCCGATATGCGTGTCCCTCAGAAGGAAACACCCGAGATATCCGCACTCATCATCACCTATAACGAAATCGACCAGATTGCAGCCTGCATCGAAAGCATCGATTTTGTTTCGGAAATCGTCGTGGTTGACTCCTACAGTACGGACGGCACCTACGAATACCTGCAGGCCCATCCCCGCGTACGCGTCATTCGCCATTCCTTCAGGAATTTTACCGCCCAGAAGAATTTTGCACTGATGCACGCCCGCCACGACTGGGTCCTGTTTATCGACGCAGACGAACGTATCCCGGCAGATCTCCGGGATGAACTGCTCGGGGAGCTTTCAAACCCCGACAACGAAACAAATGCCTATTGGTTTTACCGTAAATTCATGTTTTGCGGGAAACCGCTGCGATTCAGCGGCTGGCAGACCGACAAGAATATCCGGCTCTTCCGCCGCAGCAAGGCGCGTTACTCCTCTGAGCGCATTGTCCACGAGCGCCTGGAAGTGGAAGGCCAAACCGCCTGCCTCTCGGCGAGAATGATCCATTACTGTTACCAGGGATTTGCGGATTACAAGGGCAAAATGCAACTCTACGGCCAGATGAAAGCCCTGGAAGCTTTCCGGAGAAACCGGCGATTCACTTACCTGAAATGGGTAGTCAAACCCCTCTGGAGGTTCCTCTTCAACTTTATCTGCCGCCTGGGCTTCCTGGACGGCTATCGCGGGCTGTTAATCTGTTTCCTCGGCGCCCTGGAGGACGTGCAGCGCTACCGCGTATTGCGTTTAATCGAACGCGAGTACCGGGCCGCACAGTACAGTCTGCCCCGCCTGAGTAAAAAAGGGTTCCTGGTGAGTGCCCTGAGCCCCCAGCAATGAGGGATGTAAATGCTGCCGGCCAGCCCGGGCATTTCCCCGGCGGCCCATTCACAACTCTGCTCCATATCCGGCCTCCCGTTGCCGATATATCAACGTCGCTCCCAAAAACCTTCCAGGTTCGCAAAAAATAAAAAATCATTTTGTTCATACTTTGAGAATGCTTTTTTTCGTTCTCTGAAAGTAATCGGAATCGTACGCACCCATGAATAAGGCCGAAGGAAACTCCCGGTTGACCGCGCTCATTATTACCTACAACGAAATCGGGTATATCGAGCGATGCCTGGAATCAATTGCCTTTGCGGATGAAATTGTGGTAGTGGATTCCTACAGTACGGACGGTACATACGAATACTTGCTGGAACAGCCCAAAGTGCGGGTTATCCAGCATCCCTTCGAAAATTTTACATTGCAGAAATCCTTCGCCCTGACCCAGGCCACCAATGACTGGGTCCTGTTCCTGGACGCCGATGAAGTGGTGCCCGGGGCGCTGCGCCGGGAAATCCAGGAGACCATTGCAGGAGGTACCGGCCACGCGGCCTTCTGGTTTTACCGGCAATTTATGTTTGCAGGCGAACCGCTCCGGTTCAGCGGCTGGCAGACCGACAAAAATTACCGCTTGTTCCGACGGAGCAAAGCCCGGTTCACCGACCGGAAAATCGTCCATGAAACCCTGGAAGTGGACGGGTCCTCGGGTATCCTGCAGGAACGCCTGATCCATTACTGCTATAAGAACTACGAGGACTACCGGTCCAAAATGCTCCACTACGGCCGGCTGAAGGCCCGGGAAGATTTTTTCAGGGAGAAAAATTTCAATTACTGCTACATGGTGGCAAAGCCCCTGTGGAAATTCCTAAACCACTACATAATGCGGCTCGGGATCCTGGACGGCCGCAAAGGCATGGTCATCTGCTACCTGAACGCCCTGGGCGTGCTGGAGCGTTACCGGGAATTGAAGAAGCTCGAACAGAAAAATGAGCTCGCCTACTATTTGTTGATGCCGTAGTGCGTCCAGACATGCCTGTTCCGGCGCGTTTCCTTTCGAATCGCTGCATTCTTTGCCAGGGTCTCCGGGGTCTTGTAGCCCCGCTTGTGGTCCAGGTGTACGCATACGGCGCTGTAGCGCAGTTGTTTCGGCCGGATCCCGAAATTTACCAACCGCTCGCCCAGCTCCCGGTCCTGCCCCCCGTACTGCATGCGCTCGTCAAAACCGTTGACATTCAGGATATCCTTTTTCCAACCCGATGAATTATGCCCGTTCCAACTGGCATTGGTGGGGGTGATCCGGTTGAAGATCCTGGAAGCCAGCCCCCTGACAATCAGCTTCGTGTTTTTAAAAGTCTTGGGGATCCCCTGTTCCTTGAGCCACTGGATATTGAAACAGCGTTGCTTCTCGATATCCTCCCGGGTAATAGCCAGGGAGATATTCATGGGGAGCATGTAATAACCCCCGGAAATAAAACAACCTTTTTCCTTGTTGAAGTGGTGTACCTGCACAAAGTCGTTCCTCGGGATACAATCCCCGTCGGTCATGATGATGTACGCTGCCCGGCAGGCCAGCAGCGCCTTGTTCAGGATCCGGGATTTCTGGAATCCGTCATCTTCCTGCCAAACGTGGAGGATGTCGTAGAAGACCTCGCCCCGCATCCGGTCGATGAGTTCCCGGGTGGCGTCCCTGGAGCCGTCATCCGCAATGACTACCTCAAAGTCCCTGAACAACTGGCAATTGAATCCGATCAACACTTTTTCCAGCCATTTTTCGGCGTTGAAGGTGCTGATGATTACCGATATTTTTGGTTGGTCCATAATCGAAAATACGCAAAAGCAAAAATAACGAACGCATATTGCATATTTTTGTCCAAGGTGTAGAAATTGCCCGGAAAATCCCGGGAAATCCGACCTGAGATGAAAGTAAAGGAAATCCCGATATCCCTGTACCGGCAATTCCGGTTGCGGGCCACCCCGGTTGAAAAGCTGAAAAGCTCTGGCCAGCCGGAGGCCCCGCTCATCGTGTCCCTTACCTCCATCCCCCAGCGGATCCGTTCGGTAGACCTGGTCATCCGCAGCCTGCTAAAACAGCGATTGTTGCCGGAAAAAATCGTCCTGTGGCTCCCCGAATCCCTGAAAGGCCGCATACCGGAAAGCCTGAAATCCCTGGAACACGGACGTTTCCAGATTGCCTTCAGCCCGCTCACCTGCCCGCACAAAAAGCTCATTCACAGCCTGGAGGAATTCCCGGGCCACCCTGTTGTGACCTGCGACGACGATCTGATGTACCCGGAGGGCTGGCTGGAGAAACTTTATCGGACGCACCTCGACTACCCGGAAGACATCATCGGGCATCAGATCCGCTACATCCGCTATGCAGAGGACGGGACGCTTCTCCCCTATCCGCAATGGGTAGTGCCCCCGGACGGCGGCAGCAACCCGGAGGCATTTATGGCGGTCGGCGCGGGAGGGGTGCTCTACCCGCCGGGTTCCCTGGACCCCCGGGTTCAGGACCGGGAATTATTTTTAAAACTCAGCCCGCGGGCCGACGACCTCTGGTTCAAAATAATGGGGCTCCTGGCAGGCACCCGGGTCCGGGCAGCCCTGGAAGACTCGGAAGAACCTGTCCCTATCTTTGGTTCCCAGAAAACTTCATTGAAGAAAACGAATATCAACAAGGACAAAAACCGCGTACAGTGGGAACAACTGACCGAACATTTCGGCCTGCGTCCCCTATAACCGGAAATCCGGCCATCCAGGGGGTACGCGATGCTCAATCGCTATGAAGCAAATATTGGATAACTGCCTGCAGGTCCTGGAATCCGGGGGGCTGATCCTGTATCCGACCGATACGGTCTGGGGCGTGGGCTGCGATGCCACAAACGCGGAAGCCGTTGCCCGGGTCTACACCCTGAAACAACGTCCCGACAGCAAGGCACTCATCTGCCTGGTGGGGTCCGGGCGGCAGCTCGAACAACTCATCCCGGAAGTACCGGATGTGGCCTGGGACATCATGGACCTCTCCGAAAAACCTGTAACCATCGTCTACGACAACCCGAAGGGCGTAGCCCCGAACCTGGTGGCCGCGGACAATTCCCTGGCGGTGCGCATCGCCTCGGACACCTTTTGCAGGGAACTGCTCCGGCGTTTCCGCAAACCCCTGGTTTCCACCTCGGCCAATTTGGCAGGGGAACCGACGCCCGGTTCCTTTTCCGGGATCGCCCCGGACATTTTAAATGGTGTGGACTATGTGGTACCTTTGCAACAGGAAACCGAGCTCCGCACGCCTTCCTCCATTATCAGGCTGAAGGCAGACGGACAGGTGCAGGTGATCAGAAAATGACTATGTCCGAGCGCTATTACAGAGAAGCCCTGGATCATCCCATATTTGAGAAACTCTCCGATACGGCCAGGGAACTCTCCCTGGAGACCTATGTGATCGGCGGGTTTGTCCGCGACTACTTCCTGGGCCGGGACCAGAAAAAGGATATCGACATCGTGGCCGTGGGCAGCGGGATTGCCCTGGCGGAAAAATTAGCCGCCGGGTTACCCGGGAAGCCCAGGGTAAGTGTATTCCGGAATTTCGGGACCGCCATGGTCCGCCACGGCGACCTGGAACTGGAGTTTGTCGGGGCCCGCAAGGAGAGTTATAACCGGGACAGCCGAAAACCGGCCGTGGAGGACGGGAGCCTGGAAGACGACCAGAAACGCCGGGATTTTACCATCAACGCCCTGGCGCTGTCCCTGAACCCGGCAGACTTCGGTCGGTTGCTGGACCCGTTTGGAGGGATGGACGACCTGGAGGCCGGGCTCATCCGTACGCCCCTGGCCCCGGCCGAAACCTACAGCGACGACCCGCTTCGCATGATCCGGGCCATCCGGTTTGCCGCCCAGCTCGGCTTTCGCATCGAACGGGATTCCCTCAACGCGATCGCCTCCCAGCACGAACGAATCCGCATCGTTTCCATGGAGCGCATCGTGGAGGAACTCAATAAAATATTACTTACGGAAAAACCGTCGGTGGGGCTCGGGTTGCTTTTTAAAACCGGCTTGCTCGGGCACATCCTGCCCGAACTCGTCGCGCTCCAGGGAATTGAGGAAAAAGAAGGGCAGCGCCACAAGGACAATTTCTGGCATACCCTGGAGGTTGTGGACAACATCTCCAAAAACACAGACAACCTCTGGCTTCGGTGGGCCGCCCTGCTACACGATATCGGGAAGGCCCCCACCAAGCGGTTCGACAAAAAAGTCGGCTGGACCTTCCACACCCATGAATTTGTCGGGTCCAAGATGGTGTACAAGATCTTCAGGCGGCTCCGGCTTCCCCTGAACGAGAAGATGAAATACGTCCGGAAGCTCGTGATGATGAGTTCCCGCCCGGTAGGCCTCTCCGGTGACGACGTCACCGATTCGGCAGTCAGGCGCCTCGTCTTTGATGCCGGGGACGATGTGGACGACCTGATGACGCTCTGCGAGGCGGATATCACCACCAAAAACCCGCGGAAGCAAAAACGCTACCTGGAGAATTTCAGGGAAGTACGACAGAAAATCACAGAGGTCGAGGAACGGGACCGGGTACGGAATTTCCAGCCCCCCGTAAGCGGGGATCAGATCATGGCCGCATTCAACCTGGAGCCCTCCCCGGAGATCGGCCGGGTGAAAGACGCCATCAAAGAAGCCATCCTGGAAGGTGAAATCCCCAATGAAGCCGGGGCTGCCTGGCAATTTATGTTGCGAAAAGGCCGGGAAATCGGGTTGGAGCCCACCCCGGAAGCCTTGAAAAATACCCCCGAAAACCATGCGTGACCAACTGAAGAAAAATTACGTCCGATTTGCACGTATCTCCCTGATAATCGTCTACCTGGTGATTTTGGCCGGGGCGGTAGTCCGCATGACGGGCAGCGGGATGGGGTGCCCGGACTGGCCCAAATGCTTCGGGTACCTGATACCGCCGACGGAGGCCTCCCAGCTCGACTGGTACCCGGACAAAGCCTTTGAAAAAGGACAGGTCATTATCCGGGGCGAAGCCCTGCTACTGGCCCGGGCCGACTTCGTTACGGGTACGGAATTCGATGCCGGGAACTGGGAGCCATACACCCGGCATGATTACGCGGTCTTCAACGCCGCCCATACCTGGACAGAATACATCAACCGGCTCCTCGGGGCGCTGGCGGGCCTCTCCATCCTGATCATGGCCGTGTGTTCCCTGGCCTGGTGGCCCGAGCGAAGGTCCCGCGTGGTTTTCGCCTGGCTCACCGTCCTTGCCATCGGGTTCCAGGGGTGGCTGGGGGCGACAGTGGTCTACTCAGTCCTGGCACCCGTGCGCATCACCCTGCATATGATGATGGCCCTGGTACTGGTCGGCATGCTGCTGTGGATTGTTTTCCGCAGCGATACGGGCAAACGCGTCCTCACTTACGACCGGTTAACCGCCCGCCTGTGGCTGGTAACCGTTGCCCTGAGCCTGTTGCAGATACTGCTGGGGACCCAGGTCCGGCAATATGTCGATGACCAAACGGATATCCTGGGATACGGCGCCCGGGACCAGTGGCTGGCCAACCCCACCTGGGTGTTTTATGTGCACCGCTCCTTTTCGGCCCTGGTGCTTTTGCTGCACCTGTGGGTGGCCTACCGGATTGCCCGGCTCCGCCTCGGGTTCCGGAAAATATTCCCGACCCTTGGGGTCCTGTTGCTGATCCTGGCAAGCGGCCTGGCGATGGCTTACCTGGATTTTCCCTGGGGGTCCCAACCGATCCACCTGGTGATGGCCGCGGTACTCTTTGGTCTGCAGTGGTACCTGCTCCTGGAAATGCGAAGGGCTTCCCGTGCCGGTATTTCTTTGTAACTTTGCCGGAATCTCAAAACGATCGCGCAGATGGTATACAAAATCCGGATCATACTGGATGCCCAAGAGGATATATTCCGGGATTTGGAGGTGGAGGCAGACAGCAGCCTGGAAGAATTACACAACGCCATCAGCCAGGCCTTTGGCTTCCTGGGTGAGGAAATGGCGTCTTTCTACACCTGTGACGAAAACTGGAACCAGGAAGAGGAAATCCCGCTGTTCGATATGAGCGAGGGCGGGGACGATATCCGGCCGATGCAGGACACCCCCATGGCGGAGGTCCTCAATGAGGACGAACCCAAATTGTTGTATGTCTACGATTTCCTGAATATGTGGACATTCTTCGTGGAACTGGCGGATATCGCCGAAAAGGAAGACGGGAACAGCTATCCGAACCTGTTGTTCAGTTTCGGGGAATTGCCTGAATCCCCCCCAGAGAAACGCTTCGAAGCCGAATCCGAAGGTCCTGTCGAGGATGAACCCTTTGGCAGTTACGACGACCTGGATTTTGACGAAAACTGGAATTAGACCCACATCCCAGGGGCATTCCAACTCCTGCCACCCCAGAATTTAATCCCAATTTTAAACCTGCACCCGCATGATAAACCTGTATGCAACCCAAATCGATACCGTTTCCCTGCACCGCGTGGGAAACAAACACCGGGCAGAGCCCCTGTTCCTGTCCGAGGCCCCCTATCGACTGAACGATGAGATCGGCGGCCTGCTGAAAGAATATTTTTTCAAGCCGTTTCGCGAAAAGGAGGAAAACTATTACTGTTTCAGGCATGAAGCCGACCTGGAATTCCACCCGATCCACCAGGCGGCCTGCCAGGTCTTCGACAACCCGGGTCGCCTCCACGAAGTGAGCCGGGAAATCGCCCGCCACCTGTTTTCCCAATCCAACCACCCGCATATCAAAAGCGGCGAATGTTACGTCGCCTACCTGACGGATGTGATGCTGGACAACGAGAAAACGGATGCCCTGGGGATTTTTAAGAGCGAGGTCAAACAGGATTTCCTTCAGTTCGAGGAGCAGGGTGCCAACCTGGATATGCTGGTGCGCCAGGGGGTCAACCTGAACCGGCTGGACAAGGGCTGCCTGATCTTCAACCGCGACCGGGAAAATGGATTTAAAGTCCTGTCCTCGGACAGCAACCGCTACGACGCCAAATACTGGCTGGAGGAGTTCCTGGGCCTGGCCCCGCTTACCGACGAGAACTTCTACACCAAGAATTACCTGAAATTCTGCCAGCATTTCGCAAAGGACGTCGTCCTCCCGGCCGAAGACAAACAACAGGAAGTCCTGTTTATGAACCGGGCGGTAAACCATTTTGCCAAAAACGACGATTTTGAGGAAACCCGGTTTTTGAACGAGGTGATGGACAACCCGGAACTAATCCCGGAATTCAAACATTACAAAACCGAGAAAGGGCCCAAGTACAGTATCGAGGACGTATCCAACTTCCAGATTGCCAACAAGGCGGTAAGCGATTCCCGGAAGAAGATCAAAAACGTCATCGACCTGGATACCAATATCCAGATCAAACTAAACTTCATCAACCCGGACTCTGCGGAGAAATTCGTCGAAAAAGGCTGGGACGAGGAGCGGCAGATGTACTACTACCTGGTGTACTTCAACCGGGAACAGAAGAGCTGACCGGACACTGAGCGGGTGCCTTTAACGGACCGAAATTTAAGGGCTAGTTTTGAGCCATTTCCGGTTCAGGCGCATCCAAAACCACATAGTCGTAAAGGATCTGCCAGCCTGAATCCGTTTTTACCCAATATACCAGGTAATCCCCCCCGGTCTGCATGGACGGCATCGGACTGTTCTCGTTGGCCGTAAAAGTCTGGATGCCTCTCCCCCTTTCGACAGCAGCATCACCGTGGAACTCAAAATCCAATACCTCGAGTTCCAGGTCCCAGGAACCGATGGCGCTGGCTTGCCGCTGGGCTTCAATCCAGGCGTCACGCCCTTTAATGGGTGGCTGACCGGCTATCATCTGGATCAGATCCGGCGAGAAGTATGCGGCTGCCTCCTCGAATTTACCTTGGCGCATCAGCGAGGTAATGGCCTCGTTGGCCGCTTCAATTTCCTTTTGGGCCGCCGCTTCCTGTTCCATGGTCATTTGTGCCTGCTCTCCCGGGTCAGGGCTTTCTTTGGTTGGTTCGTTACAGGCTGCGAAAAAAATCAGGGCAATGAATGGAATAATTCTAGTTTTCATTTTGGTTCCTATTGTGAATTATATCTCGATTTTCCGTTCGATAATCTGTTTCATACTGACGTCCTGGTAGTTCCGCTTGACAAAATCCAGAGCCAGGGCGACCACCTCGCCCATGGATTCACTCTTTTTGAAGTGCATGTCCAGGGTCAGGTCGTAAATCTCGGATTTCAGCTGATCCACATGTTCCGGAACGGAAATCAGGTCTTTCCGGGCGATTTTTATCAGCCGTTTGATCCGGTTCCCGGAGCTGATGATCCGCTTGGCGACAATGGAGCGTTCCTCCACCTTATACTGGTCGACGGAATCGCTGAGTAATTTGTTTTTTACCAGGTCCACCATCGCGTTGTTCTCCTTGAAGAATTGCGGCCGGTAGACTTTGAGTTTCCCCTCGTAGCACTGCTGGTCAAAGTCGATGGCCCGGATGCGGTACACTACGTGGTCAAAGTCGTGTACGGGTACGATCACGTAATTGTACGATCGCATATCCCCGAGCAGGCGGATCATGCAGCGCTCGTTGAATTTGACGAATTCCTTGGCGAGCTGGGCCTTTTCGGACTCCGAACACACCGGCAACATGTCTTTGATGAAAACGTCCCCGGGGATACCGGCGATGTGTTCCTCGATGAGCGTGTCCTTGAATACCAGGAAGTTCAGGTTATAGGGCGATAACATGTGCTCCAGCTCGAGGCCGTAGATGCGGGAGGCATCCGTGCGCTTGACGTCGAAATAGGTAAAGTTGTCATTCAGGATATTCCTCACCTTGATGCGGAACGGCTTGGAGTTGCCAAAAGTGCAATAATCCACCGCGTCTACGTTCAGGTACTGGAAAATCCGGTCGCTCCCGTCCGAATGCAACATCGAATAGACCCGTTTCAGGCTCAGGTCGATTTCCTTCCGCTCGGAATCGGAATAGTACACCCGTACCCACAACGTGTCCTCGTCATTCGAATCGTACACCACCACCGAACCGGAAAAGCGCAGCAGGTCCTCATAGAAAATCGGGATTTCTATTTTCCTGCTGTAATCCGATAAATAGGCATCCAGCTCCGGGATCACGGGGAACGGGGGCTTTTTGCGCGACATGAGTTTCTCCTTGGACATAGAAGGGATTTGGGTTTGCTTGTAACAAATTACGCATTTCTTCGTCAAGTTTAGTAAGCGAACCTAAAACTCCCCGCCGTTGGAAACCATTCTGACTGTCACCAACCTCACTAAAAAATTCGGAGCCCTGACGGCCGTCAAAGACCTCAGCTTCACCATCGAAAAAGGGAATGTATACGGCATCCTCGGGCCCAATGGAAGCGGGAAATCGACAACGCTCGGCATTGTACTGAACGTGGTAAACCGCACCTCGGGGCAATTCAGTTGGTTTGACGGGACAAGTACCACCCACCAGGCACTCAAAAAAGTCGGGGCCATCATCGAACGGCCGAACTTCTACCCGTACATGTCCGCCCAGCAAAACCTCCGGCTGGTCTGCCGGATCAAGGAGGTGCCCTATACGCGGATTCAGGAAAAACTCGAACTGGTAGGTCTCTGGGACAGGCGCAATAGCAAATTCAAGACGTATTCCCTGGGGATGAAACAGCGGCTGGCCATCGCTTCCGCCCTGTTGAACAACCCTGAAATCCTCATCCTGGACGAGCCGACCAACGGCCTGGACCCCCAGGGGATCCACCAGATCCGGGAACTTATCAAACAGATTGCGGCCCAGGGCACTACCATCCTGCTGGCCTCCCACCTGCTGGATGAGGTCGAAAAGGTCTGCTCGCACGTAGTCATCCTCCGGAAAGGGGAAAACCTCTACACGGGCAAGGTGGACGGCATGCTGGCCAGCCACGGTTATTTTGAATTGAAATCCGCCGATATCGATGCCCTGGAGGCATACCTGGGGAACCAACCGGAATTCGGGAATTTTACGCGGGAAAACGGCCTGCTCACGGGATACCTTGAGGAACCGCTGGAACCGGAAGTGCTCAATGAACGCTGTTTTAAGCACGGCATCAGGCTGTCCCACCTGGTCAAGCGCAAAGAAAGCCTCGAACAACAATTCCTGGCCATCACCAACAAACAGGAAGCCCGCAAGTCCTCAAATACAACCGGCATGAAACGCCTGCTCCGA
>CAXQQM010000116.1:0-18112 GCA_964226055.1 Robiginitalea sp.
CCTCAAACTAATCCGCTTGATTACCGGGATTTCCGAAAAATGGACCAGTTGGTTCCTTGGACAGGTTCACGGTCAGGAGGTATGGATCGATTATTTCCAGGATTACCAGCGCGAATACCACTACCTGAAGGATTCCCAGGGCCGCCGTCCGGGGGATTCTGCAGATGGTTTCACCCCGGAATTCCGCCTGGTCCGGTCCTTTGCCGAATTGGAAGCCCTGGAAAACCGGCCGGTCATTTGCGGCATCCTTTCTCTCGAAGGCCTGCACGGTATTGGTCGGTACCCCAAAAAAGCCCTTCGCGGGTCGATCCCTTTTGAGGAATTGCAACCCGAGGAGCGGGAAGCGATCCGATCGTCACTTTTCAGGAACCTGGAAACCATTAAAAGGGCCGGACGGGGAAGGGGCCCCGACCCGGATGGCTTCGCGCCGTTTTTTGTCACCTTTTCCCACCACATGAATAATTTCCTGGCTGGCCACGCCGGAAGTTTTGGGGGCCTACTCAGCCGGGTATTTAACCAGCAGCCCGGCCTGGGCCTCGGGTTTACGGAACTGGGGGAGGAACTGGTGGGAAGGTTGCTGGAGCGACGGGAAGATGCCAGCCGGGTATTGATCGACACGAAACACCTGTCGCTAAAAGCGCGGGGGGAATACTACCGGCGGGTCACCGCGATGCGGAAGCATGGGGACAACGTCCCGGTGATTGCGAGCCACACCGCTGTCAACGGCCTGCCGGACCTGGCAAGCGCCGCGGCCAATGACGACGACCCCCAAACGGAGCGCCGGTCTTACATTAGCCGGTTTTCCATCAACCTGACCGACGAAGATATCCGGGAGATCCTGAAATCGGATGGCCTGATAGGTATTTGCATGCACGACGGCCGGATGCCAGGCCGCAAATTCAAAAGGAAATTAAAAGCCGTAAGGGCATACCGTGAAAAAGCGAAGCGGCTGTATTCGCAGCTGTTCCTCACCAATGTATTTCATATAGTCCGGGTTGGGGAGGCGTACCTGGCTTCCGGGGGAAGGGTTGCCGGCGCTGCAGACCCCTGGAAAACCGTGGCCCTGGGTTCGGACAACGACGGGATTGTCGACCCGTTTGACACCTTCCGGACGGCGGCTGACTTCCCGGCATTCCGGGAGAAGTTGATCGAGGCGCTCAAAACCCAGGAGCGCCCGTATATGAAGGAATTCCGGATCCTCTCGCTTCCCCGGGAGGATCCAATGCCCGCCACCGAAGTAACGCGGCTGATGATGGGGCAAACCCCCGAGGAGGTCGTGGACCGGATTTTTTACGGAAATGTCCGGCATTTCCTCAAGAAGTACTTTAACGATGCCTACCGGTATGTACAACCGATAGCCTGACAACCGGAGCGTCAAATGCTGGAAAAATGAAAAACATGAATGACGAAATGATTGTGTCCTACCTCACGCTGAGGAAGGCCATCGGCTATGTCGCCGTGGGGATGCCCGTATTTTTGGTCGTGGGATCTGTTCTGGTGGGTGAATGCTCGGAAATTCAGCATTCCATCAGCGATTACTACCACACCCAGATGCGGGACGGCCTGGTGGGGACCATTTGCGCTATCTCTTTTTTCCTTTTTGCCTATAAGGGGTATGATGTACGTGACTTTCGGGCCACAAGGCTGGCTGCCGTTTCGGCCCTGTTGGTGGCATTCTTCCCCACAATTTACACCGGAACCCCGGTAACGCCCTGCAACGATGTCCGGCCAATCGAGAATGTCCTGGTAAAAAACATCCATTTTATCAGTGCCCTGGTATTTTTCCTGACCCTGTCCTATATCTCCCTCTTCCTGTTCACCAAAAGCAACCGGTCCCCCTCCCACCTGCCGAGGCCAAAAAAAGCCCGTAACAGGATCTATCGGATTTGCGGCACTATCATGTTGGGGTGTGTGGGGCTGCTTGCCCTGTATTTTTTCTGGCTGGAAGAAGTCTACCCGCAGCTCCAAGCGTATAATCCAGTTTTCTGGCTGGAATCCGCAGCCCTTTGGGCCTTTGGCTTTTCCTGGCTCACCAAGGGGAAGCTGTTCTACCAGAGGCGGACTACCGACCCCGTTGAATAACCTCCCGCAAAACGATCCGTTCGGGTACGATCGGGAGGGGGATAAGTTGAAGGGGCTTGCCCGAAAAATCGGTAAGGACCACCCCGCCTTCGGGGCTGCCGTCGCCGATCACATATGCAATGACCACCAAACCGGTTGCCGGGTCTGCATCGAAATTCCCGAAGAGGACCCGGTTGCCGGTCTCGATTTCGATGCGTTCCTGCAGGACAGGAAGAAAAGGTGTACCCCCCGAGGAGAAACTGCCGCTTCCCAGGTCGTACAGGGCAGGTTGCGAAAAGAACAGGCTGGGCTGCTGATAGATCAGGGACAACAGCAGGACCTCCCCGGAAAAACGCGTCCGGAAGAGCCCCGGGCTCAGCAGTGGGATGTCCGGGGTATTCCCGCCTGATGTAAACGTCTGTGATCCCGTGAAGAATATCTCATAGGTTTCATCCCGCCCAAAAAGCAACAGTTCCTCCCCGCGGAGGGCGGCCGACAAAAAATTCCCCGTAAGGTCCAGGTTGGTCACCACGGCTCCGGCTTCCAGGTCGATCAGGGTGATTACCGGCAGGTCCGTATCTGCATTGGTAAAATAGACGACCAGCAGCCCCCCGCGGAATAACATGTCGATTTGCCCGCCGACACCCACCTCCGTGAGGCGTACTTCCCGGCATTCCGACGTATTCCGATTCAGGACCTGCAACCGCGCCTCCTCCGGGGCCCCATCCGGAAAACGGGAATACGCCATCACTACGTACTCGCGGTTTCCCCAGATGGTGCGAATGGATTGATCGATCCCCGTTTCTCCGGCAAACCCACAGATATCCGATTCGTTAAAAACCTGCCCGGTGGCCAGGTCTTTGTAATAGACCCGGGACTGCCGGTCATCCCAGGTATAATAAGCAATGGAGGACGTGTCGATCTGGTTCCGGGCATCCTGCAGGAATTGCAGGTTGAATTCCCCGCTCACGCTCACCAGGACGGGCTGATCCTCATCCGTACGCATATCCAGCTGGACGATTTCATCGCCGGTGTTGGCAAAGGCGGTGAAGGAGACTACGGGGATCGCGCTTTCCGAGCTCGGGGCGTCCGTGGAACACCCCGGGAATCCACACAGTGCGAGGGACAAGAAGATGATAGCGACAGTCTTTTTCATAGCGGACAACTGGCAAGAGTCTAAAATACGGATACTTATCCGGGCAAAAAAAAGCGACCTCGTTGGAGATCGCTTTTTGAATTGGAACCGGGCGTTTCAATTCCTGCTGGTTACATGCCCGGAAGCACCACGGTGTCCACCACGTGGATGACACCGTTTGATTGGTTTACATCGGCAATGGTTACCGTTGAAATATTCCCGGAGGCATCTTTGAGTTGCACCTGGTCCCCGTTTAGCATGGCCATCAGTTTGGAACCGTTGACGGTGGTGAATTCAGCCGTTCCCATCCCTTTTTTAATCGCTTTTACAATGTCCTTGGCCCTGTACTTTCCGGAGAGCACATGGTAGGTGAGCACGCCTTGTAACTTCGATTTATTCTCCGGCTTCAACAGGGTTTGAACGGTGCCGGCGGGCAACTTGTCAAAAGCGGCATTGGTCGGAGCAAAGACCGTAAACGGGCCGTCGCTTTGGAGCGTACCCACCAAATCCGCTGCCTTTACGGCTGCGACCAGGGTGGTGTGGTCCTGGGAATTCACCGCATTCGACACGATGTCCTTTGAAGGGTACATGGCTGCGCCCCCAACCATTTTGGTGCCATTCTCCATCTTCTTTTTGTCCTTCATCATGGTATCCTGGGCCAGGGAATTTGTGCTGAAACCCAGAACGAGGGCAAGTAGTAAAGCGGTCAATAAATTTGAACTTTTCATATACATTTTTTTTGTGGTTTGTACCCACACTTACGCAGAAGGGGAGGGGAGGGTTCGGTTTATGGCGAAGATTTACGGATTTATTTGGGTGGGCTGCTGCTCGGTGATCTCCCGGGCTCCCGCCTTCGTCGTGGCAGGAGATTACCTCGCTTTGCTCGGTGATCTCCCGGGCTCCCGCCTTCGCCGTGGCAGGAGATTACCTCGCTCCGCTCGGTGATCTCCCGGGCTTCCTCCATCGCCGTGGCAGGAGATTACCTCGCTTTGCTCGGTGATCTCCCGGGCTCCCATCCTGCAAATCCAAACCCTGCCATGCCTTTGGCATGGCGGTTTTTTGTTTCCCTCCCGCTCGCTCAAGCAAGCTTGGACTCGCGGATTGGAAACAAAAAACCCCGCCGGGAAACCGGCGGGGTTTGGGAGTGATTGTGGAGCCGGGGAGATTCGAACTCCCGTCCAAACAAGCAATAACCATGCTTTCTACATGCTTAGTTTCCGATTGATTGTCGACGCGCAACTGACCGGAAACGGCCCATTACGCGCTTAGCTTCTTAAGGTTTATGCGGTTAGCGAAGCAATAACCGCACTATGTTGACTTTTCTGGTGCCCCTAAGTGGATCGCCGCCAACAAGGGCTATCCAGGGACATCTCGCTTCTCCGCCTTGCGGAGACGAGGCATGATCTTACTCTAATTCAGATTATGCGGCGAGAGCGTAATTATTATCGCCAATTAAAAGTGTGAAATATGAGATTTACGAGCTGTATCCCAGCGCTCGGCATGCTTACATCGCCATTGGTCTTGCTGTCAAAACCAGTCGGCCCCAATTTTTCAATGAACATTGAAGGAAAGGCAAAGATACGCAAATCGCGGGTTTTGGGGATCTGTTGCGATTCCTTAACCCTTGGTTTGTTTACCCGTGGCAATCCGCCTATTTTTGCGCAAATTCCATACCAAAGCACCAGCATGAAATTTGGATTGATCAGAGAGCGAAAAAACCCGCCGGACCGCCGCGTAGTGCTGTCTCCGGCCGCCTGCCAAAAAGTCCTCAACCAGTTTGACGGGGTTGAAATTGTCGCCGAATCCTCCCCGATCCGCGTATTTGGGGATGCCGAGTACCGGGCTACAGACATTCCCGTGGCGGACGACGTTTCGGATTGCGACGTACTTCTCGGGGTTAAGGAAGTGCCCATCGATGCGCTGATTCCGGGAAAGAAATATTTCTTTTTTTCCCACACTATCAAAAAGCAACCCTATAACCGGGACTTGCTCCGGGCCATCCTCGAGAAACGCATCGAGTTGTACGACCACGAAGTACTCACCAATACCAAGGGGGTCAGGCTGGTGGCTTTCGGCAGGTATGCGGGTATTGTAGGGGCATACAACGGCATTAGGGCCTATGGCTTGAAATACGGGGATTTTAAACTGCCCAAGGCCGAAACCCTTTCGGACCGGGAGGCGCTCATCGAAGCGCTGCGGGGTATCGAACTTCCCGCCATTAAAATCCTGCTTACCGGTCGGGGCCGGGTGGGCAGTGGGGCCCGCGAGATCCTGGACGGAATGGGCCTGAGGCAGGTAACTGTAGCGGATTACCTGGAAAAGGAATTCCGGGAGCCTGTATATTGCCAGATCGATGCCTCGGAGTACAACAAGCGGAAGGACGGGGTGCGCGGGAACAAGGCTGATTTTTTTGCCAACCCGGAGGCCTATCGCTCCAATTTTTTCCGGTTTGCCCGGGTAACGGACCTGTTTATCGCCGGGCACTTCTACGGTCAGGGGGCTCCCTACCTGTTTACCAGGGAAGACGCCCGCCATCCGGAATTCCGTATTCGCGTAGTGGCCGATATCAGTTGTGATATCGACGGGCCGGTAGCTTCCACCATCCGGCCGTCGACCATTGCAGATCCGGTCTACGGGTATGACCCGGCCACTGAATCGGAAACCGATTTTAAAAACCCCCGGGCTATTGCCGTCATGGCGGTGGACAACCTGCCGGCGGAATTGCCGCGCGACGCCAGCGAGGGGTTTGGTGCAGCCTTTGTAAAGCAGGTAATCCCCGCATTTTTTGATGGAGACGCGGACGGGATTCTCGAGCGGGCGCGAATGACCAAAGACGGCACACTCACCGACAGGTATGCGTATTTACAGGATTACGTAGACCATATCCCGGCGCCCTGACCGACCGGCCGGGACCCGGTTGTACTACTGTTTTATTCCGCAGTAATATCCCAGTTCACAACAGGTTGTACCCCGGGAGCCGTGAAAGCGCCCAGGGCTTTCAAGGCGAGTTGGATCGTGGTGGGTTCCTCTAGGGTTTTGATTTGCAGGGTGTAGTTGCCGCCGGCAGGGATGCGGAATACCGGGGAACTGCTGTAAAAGGTATAGGGCATGGCGTTCTCGAACAAGAGGTCCGTACTGCTAGTGTTTTTCAGTTCCACCTTCAGGATCTGGGTACGCGGGATGTAGCTGGCAGATACAATTTCCACCGAAGCGCGTAACAGGGGTGCCAGGTATTCTTCACGCCCCACCAGCAAGTCTTTATAGACGGCTACGGTACGCCCGGCAAACAAGGCTTCCCGCAGGCTTTCGACGCTGCGTTCCCGGGCGAATACCAGGGTCACCGGGCGGTGGTGTCCCTTTTCCGTATAATCCCAATCGATAAGCCCATGGATATCGCTGGTCCCCATGATTGTCAGGTTCTGTTCCAGGGCAATGGCCAGGGCCTCCTGGGAATAATCCGTGGTGTTGATTACCTCAATGCCGTGCAATTCCCCAGCCTCAATACGCGCTTTCTGGAAGTCACTTAAAACCGGGTTGCCCTGGGGCTGCTGGGCATACCACGCCGGGTGGTTCCAAAAGACAAAGGCCCCTTGCCGGGCAGCTTCGGCAAAGGAATCCCCGGCCTCCTCCGTCAGCAACTTGTTGGCGTCTTCAATGAAGATCGCATTGCTGTGGCCTATCGGGGCCTGGCGGGTGATTTCCGAACCATGGATGATCAGCAGGTCGTGGTCTGCGGCCTCCTGCATGGCCAGCTCATAAGACCGGTTCCGGTTGGGATGTGGGATATCCTCACCATGTGGTTGGTATTCCAGGTGCTCGGTGAGCGAGATGGCATCCATGCCCTCCCGGAGCGCCTCGGCCACCCGGATATCGGGCCAGACGCTGCCGTCGGAGAATACCGTGTGCTGATGCAGGTCGGTGACCAGCGTTTTATATCCGGGGATATCCGGATATTCCATGGGTTGGGCGCCGGCGTGGGAGTGGTCCTGTGCTGTCGCGATGGCACCTGATATGAAAAATACCAGGCAAATAAGGTAGTAGCGTTTCATGTTGGTTGATTTCAGTACGTAAAGATACACGCTGCCTCCGGACTATTGTTAACCGAATATTAGGATTTACCCTTATATTAAGGCTCGATTTGCATGAATGAACCCCGCAGAGAACTACATTTTGGAAGCCCGCGAGCCGTACCGTACGATCATGGTCCAGTTGCAATTGCTGATCCATCGGGAAGTACCTACAGCCGAATTGCGGTTCAAATACCGATTGCTTTTTTATTATGTCGACAATCGCCCATTTTGCTATATAAATCAATCCCGGGATTACGTGGACCTTGGATTTGCCCGGGCGGCCCATCTAACAGGCCACCTGGATAAAATGGAATCAAAAGGCCGCAAGCATATGCGGTCGTTACGCTACCACAGCGTTGAGGAGATCGATGTGAAAACCCTGTCTGAGGTCCTGCGGGAGGCCTACTCGGTGCGTTTCCGGCCCCTTAGGAAAAACGGGTAGAGATGGAACCGCTCCTGGGGCTCTTTTTTAAAAGGAATTGATGGTTTTCCTAATGGCCGTCAGGCGGGTGAGGAGCCCTTCCAACTGGTCCAGGGGAAGCATGTTGGCGCCATCGCTTTTGGCGTTGGCCGGATCAAAATGCGTCTCGATAAAAATGCCGTCTACCCCCGCTGCTATGCCGGCTCGGGCCATGGTACCGATGAGTTCCGGGCGGCCGCCGGTTACCCCGGACGCCTGGTTGGGCTGCTGGAGGGAATGGGTGACATCGAGGACCACCGGGGCGTATTGGCGCATGACGGGAATCCCGCGAAAATCCACGATGAGGTCCTGGTAGCCGAACATGGTCCCGCGGTCGGTGATCATCACCTGCTCGTTCCCGGATTCCGTAACCTTCCCCGCCGCGTGTTTCATACTCTCGGGGCTCATGAATTGGCCCTTTTTGAGGTTGACCACTTTACCCGTTTCGGCCGCTGCGACCACTAGGTCCGTCTGCCGGACCAGGAAGGCCGGGATTTGAAGGACATCAACATATTCGGCGGCCAGGGCGGCATCGGACACTTCGTGGATGTCGGTAACCGTGGGCACGCCGAATGTTTCGGACACCTTGCGCAGGATTTTCAGGGCTTTTTTATCCCCGATCCCCGTAAAGGAATCCACCCGGCTGCGGTTCGCTTTTTTAAAGCTCCCTTTAAAGACATAGGGGATTTCGAGTTTATCCGTTATCCCGACAATGGACTCCGCAATTCGGAGGGCCATGTCCTCGCTTTCAATGGCGCAGGGCCCCGACAAGAGGAAGAAGTTTTCGCCGGTGATGTGTTTGATCTGCGGAATTTTGGAGAGGTCCATGTCTTAAAATTTTGACAAAGATACTTATTACCAGCCGGATGATTCCTAGATTTAGGAATACCATCGCACCTATGAAACAATGCATCTGCCTCCTGGCCTTATTGGGTTCATTTAGCCTGCTCACTGCGCAGCGCAGCGAGCGGGGCTTCGGCACCATCTACCTGGAACGCCACCAATTGCAGTTGAATTTGCTCATGCCGGGCTTCCAATACGAGTTTGGTCTCCTGCCGAACCTGACGGCCGGGGCTGAAATTGGCTTGTCCCTGGCCACGCCGAGCGAAGGGTATTCGCTTTCACCGGCCTACCGGGCTTTTTCCCGCTATTACCTCAACCTGAAACGCAGGTCCGATATGGGCAAGAATGTCTCCGGCAATTCCGGGAACTATGTGGCTGTTACCTTTAACCATTACTTTACCCAATGGGAACTCCTGGGGAATATGGACAACTCGGGAAGGGACCTGGTGTTCCTGGGGCCTGTCATTGGCCTCCAGCGCAGTTACCCCGGCGGCTTCAGCTTTTCAGCGGATGCAGGTGCCGGCTGGTATTTCAGCAACCGGGTTTCGGCGGGCCTGGGCCCCTCGGTACATATACGGATTGGCTGGAACCCTTTTGGCCGGGCCCGGCAGAGAGGAAATTAATAGCTGCAAGATCATTTTTAGGATCCGAACCCCGGTTGGGATGTGATTGGTTCATGGTCGAATGGATTCTGTTAGGTAGGTCCCCACCCACCCGTTATAAATTTCGCCAGGCAACCTGCAAAAAACCAGCGTTTTAAGCCCATTCAGGAAATTTAATCGGATTTGGAAAACCGAGCGGAATTCGGTGTATCTTTGTCGCCTTAAAATTTGAGACCATGCGCGATATCCGCAACGTTGCCATCATAGCCCACGTCGACCACGGGAAAACCACCCTGGTGGACAAGATCCTGCACTTCTGCCAGCTTTTCCGGGAGAACGAACAGACGGGCGATCTGATCCTGGACAACAACGACCTGGAGCGGGAACGGGGGATTACCATCGTTTCCAAGAACGTGGCCGTCAAGTACAAGGATACCAAAATCAACATCATCGATACCCCTGGCCACGCCGACTTTGGTGGCGAGGTGGAACGCGTGCTGAACATGGCGGACGGCGTGCTGTTGCTGGTGGATGCATTCGAGGGCCCGATGCCGCAGACGCGTTTTGTGCTGCAGAAGGCGCTGAATATGGGGTTGAAACCCTGTGTGGTAATCAATAAGGTGGACAAGCCCAATTGTACGCCGGAGGAGGTCCATGAAAAAGTATTCGACCTGATGTACGAGCTGGGAGCTGAAGAGTGGCAGCTGGATTTTCCGGTAGTTTACGGGTCGGCCAAGGAGAACTGGATGGGCGAGGATTTTAAAGAGCCTACCGATTCAATCGCACCCCTCCTGGAGATGGTCCTGGACCACATCCCGACTTTTGAGCCGGAGAAAGGCACCACCCAGATGCTGATTACTTCATTGGATTATTCTTCCTATACCGGGCGGATTGCCATCGGGCGCCTGCAACGCGGCCCGCTGCGGGAAGGCCAGGACATTACCCTGGTCAAAAGGGACGGGCGCAAAGTGCGCTCGCGCATCAAGGAACTCTATTCGTTCGAAGGCCTGGGCCGTGCCCGGGTAACCGAACTGCAGACGGGCGACATCGGGGCCCTTGTGGGTCTGGAAGGATTTGATATAGGCGACACGATTGCCGATGCAGAGGCCCCCGAGGCCCTGGCCAGCATTGCCATCGACGAACCTACCATGAGCATGCTCTTCACCATCAATGACAGCCCGTTTTTCGGGAAAGACGGCAACTATGTGACATCCCGGCACATCAAGGAACGCCTGGAAAAGGAATTGGAAAAAAACCTGGCCCTGCGGGTGGAAGAGACCGACAGTGCCGAGAAATTCCTGGTATACGGACGGGGCGTACTGCACCTTACCGTGTTGATTGAAACTATGCGGCGGGCGGGCTATGAGCTCCAGATCGGACAGCCCCAGGTGATTATCAAGGAAATCGACGGCCAGAAGTGCGAACCGGTGGAATCGCTGACCATCGACCTGCCGGAAGAAGTCTCCGGCAAGGCCGTGGAGATGGTTGCCTTGCGCAAGGGGGAAATGACCCGGATGGAATCCCGCGGCGACCGTATGGTCTGCGAATTCCTCATCCCGTCCCGGGGCATCATCGGCCTGAGGAACCAACTGCTCACGGCAACGGCCGGCGAAGCCATCATGGCGCACCGCTTTCTGGAATACCAGCCGATGAAAGGGGCAGTACCCCAGCGGCAGAACGGGTCCATGGTTTCCATGGAAACCGGGAAAGCGATTCCTTACTCCATCGATAAGTTACAGGAAAGAGGTCGGTTTTTCATCGACCCCGGGGAGGATATCTACGAAGGCCAGGTCATTGGTGAGAATTCCCGGGGGGACGATATGGTGGTAAACGTCACCAAGACCAAAAAACTGACGAATGTACGCGCATCGGGTTCCGACGACCGGGCCCGCATCGTCCCGGCTGTAAAGTTTTCCCTCGAAGAGGCGCTGGAGTATATCCAGAAGGACGAATATGTGGAGGTAACCCCGAAGAACCTGCGCCTTCGGAAAATCCTGCTCAAGGAAACCGACCGCAAACGGTCTAAGGACTAGCCTTCGTTGAGTTCCGGGTGGCAGACCAGGCAGGCAGTAGCCGCGCCGATGATGCCCGCGTGGTTTTGTAACCCTGCCGGGATTACGGGCGTGTCCACGGTGATATATTTTTTGTACTGGTCGAAGTCCTTGGACGTTCCCCCGCCGAGGACAATGGTATCTGGGGCTACAATGAGTTCCACGTACTTCAGGAATTTATTGAATCGTTTGCCCCATTTCTTATAGCTGAGGCCTTCCCGTTCCTTGGCGGAAGCCGCTGCCCAGGATTCGATCTTATCGTATTTTTTGTAGGGGATTTGACCCAGTTCAAAGTTCGGGATCAGCCGTCCGTCCAGGAAGGCCCCGCTGCCCAGGCCGGTCCCGATGGTAATCATCACCACAAAACCCTGCATATCCTTGCCGATCCCGTAGTTCATCATCGCGTAGCCCGCAGCATCGGCGTCGTTGATAACGGTGAAATCCAGGCCGGTGGCCTTTTCGAACAGGGACTCTACATTCATACCCTTCCAGGATTTGTGCAGGTTTCCCTTGGACTTACATACGCCTTTCTTGATTACCGAGGGGAAGCCGCAGCCTACAGGGCCTTTGTAGTCGAAGTGTTTCACGATTTCCGCGATTACCTGGGCCATCTCGTCGGGTTTCCTGGATTTGGGCGTGGGGATGCGGAATCGCTCTGTAAGCATTTCACCGGTTTCCATGTGGACCATGGCTCCCTTGATTCCCGAGCCGCCCACATCTATTCCGAGTACTTCCATGAAAATTGGATTGGTTTGGTCGCAAAGTAACAAAAAAAGATCGGCATACCGGTTTGAACGGGTTTTGCCGGTTTTATGGATCCCGGGAAGCCGCCGGCCTTAGCCTGCCTTTTTCCAGAGGGGGCTGCTCATGAGAAACAACAGGGCCAGGGCTGCGGTAAGGATCCCAATCCCCAAAAAGACAGTTTCCAGGCTATACAGCCCGATAAACGGCAGCAGGACCAGGGGCGAGATAAATTGCCCCAGGAACCAAAACGTGGTGAGCCGCCCGATTTGCCTCCCGCGCACTGCCGGGGGTGCCAGTTGCATGACCAGGATGTTCGCATTCGGGATCAGCAGGCCCATACCCAGGCCGGCGAGCAACATCCCGACCACAACGAGCGTATAGGTGCCGGAGAAGGCCACCACCAGGAAGGCAACGGCCATCAGGCCGAAACCGGCAAAAAATACCCGGGCAAACGACAGGCGCCCCTTGATCCTCGCGTAGAAAAAGGAAGCTACTGCGGAAAAAAGCGTGCTGCTGGCAATGGCCAGCCCGATCAGTGCATTCTGTTCCACCCCAAGGCTTTTCAGGTAAAAGGGTATTTGAACGGGGACGATAAAAAACAGGATCCACATGAGCATCACCGTGGCGAATACCAGCCAAATCTCACGCGGGGCCCGGGCCTCCGAGTCCACCTGTTCGGTTGCCGCCGGCCTTTCGGGTTCACGGATAAAACGAAGCGCAACGGGCAGGATCAGGAGGGAAAACAGGTACAGCAAAAAGGGTACGTCCCAGCGAATGTCCGCCAGGAACCCTCCCAGGCTGATAAACAGGATGCCCGCCAGGGACATCACGGCAATCTGGGTACCCGCAAACTGCTGGCGGGCGGCGCCCTGGTAGTAATCGGCGATCAGCGTCGTTACGATGGTCATGGTAATACCCACGCAGACCCCCAGCAGCGCCCTGCCGGCGAGGATGGCATACAGGTCTTCCAGCCAGTAGCCCGAACTGCCTGCCACAGCGTAGGCCACTAGGGCAACGCCCAATAACGGCTTCCTTCCTTTGCGGTCGATGTAGCCCCCAGCCAAAAGGGAGGTGAGGGCAATAAAGAGGGCCGGCAGCGACAGGGAGAGTTTTACCAGTGCCTGGCCGTTGGGGTATCCGCTGAAGTCCCGGCTCATATCGGGCAGGCTTGCGGAAATCGTGATCATGGAGGCTATTGTGAGGCTGCTAACCAGCAGCAGGCTCAGTTTCACTTCCCAGCGGTTTTCGTACATAACGATTCGGAGTCCTCCCGGGATTACACCATCTGGCCTTTCATGAGTTTCGGGAGCATCTCCTTGAAATTTTCCTTTTTATTCAGGTGGGGCAGTGGATCTGCAGGTTCGGGGACTCCCAGGAAGGCGCACAATGGCTTCCAGCCATCGCGTACATCGTACACCAGGAGTTTGTCCTCCGGCACATAGCGTTTGACCTCCGCCAGGTGCTCGTTCCATTTGGCTTCCGCAAAAGCCTTATTCTCAAACCGGCCTTCGAATTCCCGGGCAAAGAATTTATCCTTGAAGAGTTTGATGCATCGGACCACCTTGCGCGCCCGGCTGCTGGCGATGAGCTTGCCCATCATCTTGATTTTTTCGCCCGGGGTCTGCGGCCCGGCCTTCATGACCGTGCTGGAGATACTTTTATACCAGGATTCGAAATCCCGTACGGTAAGGATCACCCGGGCTTCCGGATAACGCTCCATGTGCTCCTTGTACCAGGGGTAGCAGGGGAAATCCACGGTGGCGTCGTAATTCGCATAGAGGCCGTCCCAGTCGGTGGTGCCGGTCTGGTCCAGGGTTTTCCAGTAATGGAGCATATCCGGGTTTACCAGTAGCTCCTTCATGTGGTATACGCGCTGGAACCCCAGGGTTTCAAGGGATCGTTTCAGGGTTGTGGTACCGGTCCTCGGGAAGCCGGCACCGATGATTTTAATCGACATATCGGTGGTGTTTGTTGGTTGTTGTTGGAATGGGTTGCTTGTTGAATGTTTTGGATCGGTTATACGGCTACTGGCCTTCCGGTTCGGCCGGCGGGGGAGGCATCTTGTAAACCTCCGGCTGCGGCTGCAGGGGCTCCAGCGTTTTACCTGCAAAGGCAGGGTTGTCCGCCGGGATCAGGGTGCTCCTGAAAACGCCGAATTTAAACGGGCCTTTGGGTTGCGGCTCTGTTCCGTCGGGCAGTTTGTACGTGCCCATATACGGGTTCCAGTATTCCCAGACGATTTCGTTGTCCGGCGACACCTCGAAAAACCGGCCTTTCATCCCTTCCGTAATAAAGGTATTCCCATTGGGAAGCCGGTGGGCCCCGGATATAAAGGCGGAATAGAACGAATACAAATCGGGTGCCCGGTAGGTCCATGCGGGTTCCTCAGGGCCAAACGTCCCCCCGGCATCCAGGACATAGGCACCATCGGCATCGGTTGTCGGATCGAGTTCCAGCACCTCGCTGAAATTGCCCACATCCCCGACGGCCATGGCGAATTCCGGAGGTTTGGCATTTTCAAAACCGGCCCATACCGTCGGCAGTTTGGCCTTGCCGTCGTGGGGGTCGTTGTTGTATACCATCAGGCGCCCTGCTCCCGGCTGTCCCTCCGGGATCCACCGGATGTCGTGCTGTCCGAAAAGGACCCGGTCGTCCGGTGTACCCAGGCCGTAGTTTTGCGGGTTCCCCCACCGGTAGAGCAAGTCGCCCCCATGACCCTGATTTCCTCCGCTACTGCCTCGGGCCTCCTCGGTAGTCGTGCTGTGGTCGATGATAAAGATTTCATTCATTCCCGGGGAACTCAGGGCAATCTGGTCCAGCCCGGCGTGGTAATCAATCGCATTGGTATGGGTAATGTCCGAACCGCGGTTGTCTACCGTGGCATTCGAGGTGGCCATCCCGTTTTTAATCATTTGTTTTACTTGTTCCTCGGTCGGGGGCGGGCCGTCGCCCCCTTCCGTGCTGTGGAAATTCAGGTCGATCCTCCTGGGGTTCTCTGAAGGGTCCCCGTAATTCGCCTTGGACGGGTCGAAATCCTGCACCAGGTGGTCTTTCATGTGCCATTCCCAAACGATTTCCCCCCCTTTCGGATAGGTCGGCCGGATTTCCACTACCTGGTCCAGCCAGAGCCCGGCCCTGGGCAGGTGCTCCGGGTCGCGGCCCATGGCAATGGCTTCTTCCACCGGCATTACCTCGTAGGCAATGGCCAGGATATTCCCGTTGGGCATCGGCTCGATATCGTGGTGGATCAATTCGGTTTCGTTGGCCAGCTCGTAATCCCAGAGCATATTGCCGTCCCAGTCGTATTCCCGGATCCGGCCTGCCTGCCCGCCTGCGGCAAAAGTGGGGAAATCCTCGTCCCGTTCCAGCCGGAGCAGGTGGCCGTTGGGGAGGAGGTAGGAATTCATCGAATTCAGTTCGCTGTTCCAACGGTGTACCACCCGGCCCGCCTTGTCGATCAGGAAGGTGGTGGTATCCGAGGATGGCTCGAATAGCACATAGCCGTCCGTATCCCGGTCCGTGTCGACGATCAGGCCTCGCTGGGCCGTCATGCCCGTCATGTTTCGCAAGTCCTCGGGTTTCCATTCCCGGACCGCCAGGTTGTCGGCATCCGGCTGTTCTTTTGTTTGAGTGTCCTGTTTACAGGAAATCCCGAGTAGCAGCAGGGCCCCCAGGAGATAGGAAAGGTAATTTTTCATAAAGCGGGTTGTTTGAAGTTGGTCGTCCGGCAAGGCTTGCAGGGGAAGAGGGCTTCGCCGAATCTCCGAAAGATAGGCAAAAAACTATTTGAAGCATTGAAAACCAGGGAAATAATCAGCCGGCCTTCTGGATGACCTCAAAGACCTTGTTGCCGTCGCATTTCAGGGTTTTGGAAGGGTATTTCAGGATGAGGGCGTAGTCGTGGGTGGCCATCAGGATGGTCCGTCCGGTTTTGTTGATCTCCTGGAGGACCTTCATGACTTCCACGCTGGTCTGGGGGTCCAGGTTCCCGGTGGGCTCGTCGGCCAGGATCAGCTCCGGGTCGTTCAGGAGTGCCCGGGCAATGGCGATGCGCTGTTGTTCGCCCCCGGAGAGTTCGTGGGGGAATTTGAAGCCCTTGGTCTTCATACCCACCTTTTCAAGGACGGCCTCGATACGGGCGTCCATTTGGGCCCGGTCTTTCCAGCCTGTGGCCTTGAGGACAAAATCCAGGTTGTTGTGCACATTGCGGTCCGGGAGGAGTTTGAAGTCCTGGAAGACGATGCCGAGTTTCCGCCTCAGGGCGGGGATGTCTTTTTCCTTCAGGGTTTTCAGGTTGAAGCCAACGATATGCCCCTGGCCCTCCCGCAGTGGCAGGTCCGCGTACAGCGTTTTCATAAAACTGCTCTTGCCGCTGCCGGTTTTTCCGATGAGGTAGACAAATTCCCCGGGCCGGACCTCCAGGCTGATGTCGTTGAGCACCAGGCTCTCCTGTTGGTAAACCGCTACGTCATTCAGGGATAATACGCTTTCAGCCATGGGGATTTTGTTGATATAAAAGTAATAAGTTCCGGGCACACCTGGGCCAGGCAGATGGGATTTTCACTTAATTCGATTCCGGCCCGCATACTGCGGCGACGTATTTAACGTTATTAAGGGAAATTCGGTTATTCTAACGCCAAGAGAACATTATGCGAAAGGAGATTGCCGTGCTGCTCGCCTGTGCCCTGACCGGGGCGTGGTGCCTTGGGCAGGAATCCGCGGTGTACACGCACGAGAACAAAACCTACCAGGATGCCCTGACGCTCTACAACAGCAAGCAATACCAGGCAGCCCAGACACTCTTCCAGGAGGTAAAGGACCGGACCACAGACCCGGAAACGGAAGCCAACAGCGCCTATTACATCGCCAATGCGGCGGTTCGGCTCAACCAACTCGGCGCCGACCGGCTCATGGAGGACTTTGTGGAGCGCTATCCGACTTCTGTACGGCGCAACTCCGCCTTTATGGATGTAGCCGATTACTACTTTGAAAACGGCCGGTACCCCTATGCGATGAAATGGTACGGGAAGGTGGACCAGAGTTCCCTCTCCAGGAGGGAAAAGGAACGTTTCGATTTCCATATGGGCTACTCCCTGTTCTCCTCCCGGAAACCCGAAGAGGCGGAGCGCTACCTGCAGCGGGTGAGCAATTCGCAGCAGTACGGCTCCCAGGCCAAGTACTACCTGGGGTATATCGCCTACCAGCAAGACGACTACGAGGCGGCCAACGAGCGCTTCGACCAGATCACGGACCAGGAAGTACTGGAAGAAAAACTCTCGTACTACCAGGCCGACATGAATTTCAAGCTCGGGAATTTTGAGCAGGCCATCGAGCAGGCCACCAGCCAATTGCCCAAATCGGACCGGCGGGAAGTTTCCGAACTGAACAAGATCATCGGGGAGAGCTATTTTAACCTGGGTCGGTATGCCGAGGCCATTCCCTACCTGGAAAAATACCAGGGAAAGCGCGGCCGCTGGAACAATACGGATTACTACCTGCTCGGATATGCACACTACAAGCAGGGCGATTACGAGAACGCTGCACAGCAATTCAACAAGATCGTCGGGGGGGATGACTCGGTGGCCCAGAACGCCTATTACCACCTGGGGGAATGCTACCTGGAACTCGATAAAAAGCAAGAGGCACTCAACGCCTTTCGGAATGCCTCCCAAATGGAGTTCAGCCCGGAAATCCGGCAGGATGCCTTTTTGAACTACGCCCGCCTGAGCTATGAAATCGGCAACCCCTACCAACCGGTGCCCCAGGTGTTGCAAGAGTATATGGAGGCCTATCCAAACGGGGAGAACCACGAGGAGGTCCGGGAACTTTTGGTGGATTCCTATATCACCTCCAAAAATTTTGAAGGAGCGATGCAACTGTTGGAAGAGAATAAAAACTATGCGAGTAAGGAGACCTACCAGAAAGTGGCCTTTTACCGTGGGGTGGAGCTTTTTATTGATGGGGATTACGAAGCTGCATTGGAACGATTTTCCAAATCGTTGAGGAGTGCGGAAAATAAAGGATTTGAAGCTAGGGCCCTTTACTGGAAGGCAGAATCGGCTTATAGATTGAATCGTTTTGAGGAAGCCTTGGTGGATTTTGTGAAATTACAAAGCCTTCCAGCAGCCCGTTCCATGCCGGAATAT
>CAXQQM010000117.1:0-4554 GCA_964226055.1 Robiginitalea sp.
CTTCCGTCCCTGGTCCTGGTAGAGGTAGGCCAGGGCCTTCAGGACCACGGCGTTTCCTGCCAGGCGGAAGTTGTTATCCTCAATAATCTGGTCGGCAAAATCCCGGTCAGACCTTTCCGAATAAAAGTGCTCATAGGCATCCAGGTAGAAATAAGGCGAAGCTGAATACTTCTGGGCATACTGCCGGTAAACTGCCTGGGCCTCCTGCGTGGAATTCGCCTGCCGCAGTTCCTTCAGGTAGGTCGGGGCGTTTTCGGCAAGTTGCCCGGCGGAAAGCGATTTCTTGGTTGTTGCGGTGGTGATGCCAGGTACTTTATCCTGGGCCTTGAAACTAACGTTGGCCGTGTTAATCACAATGACTCCCCCTGCTGCCACGCTGCCGTAACGGACCGCCATGGACCGGTTGTAGAATATGGCCATACGCTCAATCAGGTTGATATCCAACCAGCCCGGGGCGGATGTATAAATCATCCCATCCACGTCGAACACCGCCGGAACCTGTCGGAATATCGAGCTCTGCGCCCGGAGGAAGACGCGTCCCTCATCGGGCTTGGAGCACGTCCCCTGAACAATAATATTGGCAAACCTGTTGCGCAGGAAGTCCAGCAGGCAAACACCGATCGGGTTGATCTGGTTACCGGTCAGCATCCGAACCCGGCCCGCCGTGGCATCCGGTTCAATAAAGCCGAAAGCTGTCTGGAATATGCGCTCGTTGTTGGGGTATTCCTGTTGCAATTCCGCCTGGGACTTCAGGCGTTTGGTCATCGTAACTTCATCCAATTCCGTATAATCCGGGACCATCACCAGGTTCAGGAACCGTGTCACATCTTCCACGAGGATCCGGATGTCCTTCATCCCCGTATAGGTATACAGGAGAACGTCGCCCGGTTCTGCCTCCACTTCGTAGCGGCCTTCGGAATTAGAAAAAACAGGGTCAGATTCCCCTTCGATGACTACACGGACGTCCTGAAGTGCTTCGTATCCGTCTGTTATTTTACCTTTAATCAGCCGGCCTTCCTGGGCCATCACCAGCGCCGGCAGGCAAAGCAATACAAACAATAATCTCATAACTTTTTCTTTTAGCAATTTTTACCCCAATAATTATGCCGGGGCCTTCTTAAAGTTACGAAATAATTGTCAAGTCAGGCATGATGCCTGCCATGCCTCCCATCCGGGTTGAAACCTGGTTGTCAACGTGTTTGCTGATTCCGGTTTGCCCTATCGGTCAATTCCCAAGCGCAGGCCGGTGGGCGCCGATCAGGTGCAGGCGCGTCTGCCTGCCATCCGGGTACACGAAACCGTCCTTGCCGTAAAACCCGGGCTCTTCTAACATGACGCGGATATCCCGCCCCCACTCCGGCAGGGTGACCGTGGTGTTCAGTTCGATGGCATAAGCCGTGTTCCTATGCAACACGTGCCTGGTCCCGTCCGCCCCGCTAACGCCCTCCTGGGCATCCCACATACCGATCGTGGTCCCGGCCGAGTGGCCGTATGTCCCGAGCGGATGCGTGTAGATGGCCGGACGGAGCCCCTCGTCGCGTCCCGCTTTCAGGGACCGGGCGAGAATATCGTTTCCGGTGCGGCCCGCCTGCATGTTTTCCGTGAGGATATCCTGCACCCGGTTCCCGTCGGCCAGGGCCTTTTCCAGGAATTTGGGCGCCTGGGTTTCGCCCGGTCTCAGGACGTAGGCCAGCTGCTGGCAATCCGTGTTGAGACGCAGGTAGTTGATCCCAAAGTCGCAATGGAGCAGGTCGCCCGGCTGGATAACCTGTTGTTCGGGCCGGTCCGAAAAGGAATACAGGTGGCCGCGCAACTCACTGGCCGACCGCTGGATGTCTACTGTGGGATGAAACCAGGTGTCCAGACCCAGGTCCGTTACCCGCTGGCGCATCCACCACTCCACCTCGGAGGTGGTGGTCCGGCCCGGGGTGATCACCGCATCGGAAAAGGCCTCTGCAATAATGTTGTGCGTAATCCGCACCAGGTGGGCATAGATGGGCATTTCTTCCGGGATGCGCGTTTCGATCCATCCTACGGCCAGGTCCTCGGCTGATACCACCCGGTCCCGGAATTTCCGGGGAAGGTACTCCATGAAGGCATCGTAATCCGTCTTGTCCAGGCCGTCCGCAATATTGTGGTCCTCTGAAAAATTCAGGCCAATGGTCCCTGGGTCACGCTCCCGGATCAATTCCATCAGGCGCAGCCACTGGTCGGGTTGTTTTTCCTTGTCCCAGGCAGACTGGATGCTCTTGCCGATATTGTAGCGGGCTACTGCCAACCGGTCCATATTGCCCGTTTCGGGGTCCCGGTAAAACAAAAGGATCGTCCGCCTCCGGGCGCTGAGCCAGGTGGCGGGCAGGAATGTCTTTAAAACCGGGTCTTCATTGTATTCCCGGGAAATCAGGACCCACCGGTCCCTACCGCTCTGCTCCCTGAGCTCGGGCAGCAGGGAATCTACTCGGCGTTCCAGGAGTTGGTCCACCAGGGCCGCCCGCTCGGATTCGGGGAGGATGGCCTGGGTTCGGGCAGCGGGAATCGAGGCGATTAGTAAGATAATCGTTAGTAAAGTGTTTTTCATAGGGGATAATTGAGTTTTAAAAATTCGTATGGCCAACTGAACAACTGGCTGTCCGAATCGCTTTCATCCATCGACCAGGCTTCCTGTTTGCAGGTTCGGGGTTGCAGGTTCAGGGTTGCAGGTTCGGGTTTCAGGGTTTAGGATTTCAGGTTGATACTGGCCGATCGGTCGATTTTGCCCGTCCCTGTCTGGGCAAATTTTTCAACGGCGTAAATCTCCCGGGGGATTTCGTAATCAGAGAATTTGCCGGAAGCTTTGATGCGGTCCAGAAGTTCACCCGTATCGTGCTGGCCTTCCACATACAGGACAAGGCGCTCCCCGAGCCGGTCATCGGGTTCGCTGGCTACAAAATACCGGCAACTGAGGACGGCCGATAAACGGTTTTCGAGTTGTTCGGCAATGAGTTTTACCCCGCCCGAATTGATCACGTGGTCCCAGCGACCCAGCCAGCGCAGGCTGTGGTCCCCTTCCAGGGCAACCATGTCATTGGTGATCACCGGGTTTTCAAACCGATCTTCGGACGCGATGACCAGGCAACCCCGGTCGTCCAGGCTAAACGAGATTCCTTCCAGGGCCTTGTAAGGGGGTAATTCCTCTTCGGGGTTCGTTCCCGGGGGAATGGGTTTTAATTTGCGCAGGGCCACATGACTTCCCGTTTCAGTCATGCCATAGGTTTCCCAGATTTCCGTGCCCTGCCGGGGCAGTATTTCGAGCAGGGAGGCAGGTACGGGGGCCCCGCCCACAATCAGCTTGTCAACCCGGTCCAGTTTACCCAGCGAAGCCCGCAGTTGCAGGGGCACCATGGCTGTAAATCCGAAATGTCCCGAAACCTCGGCCAGCGGGTCCGATGAAGGCGCCACGGGTACGATGTCCCAGCCCAGGGCCAGGGCGCGGATCAGCATCATTTTACCGGCAATCGTCGAAAAGGGAAGGCAACACAACGCACGGGTGCCCGCCGGCAAGCCCAGGAACTCACCCGTCTGCCCGGCCCCGGCTACCAGCGCGGATTTCTCCAGGCGGATCGGTTTGGGGGGACCCGTGGAACCCGAAGTATGCTGGACAATATACGAGGCACCTGAGACCCAATCCATCAAAAAGTCCCCCAGGTCCTTTTCAAAAGGTTCCCCTTCCTTGACCAGGCTGTACGCTACTTCCTTCAGGTCCGAATATTCAAATGCCTGGCCTTCGAGCCGGAATCGCGGGTGGTATGCTTCCTTCATCTGTCGATTTTTTCAAATTCGGCGCGGGCTTCCGCTTCGCTGAGGACCGGTCCGGTCAGGCGGCTGCGCCAGTTCTTCCATCCATATTTACGGGCAAATATCCAAAGTAACAACGGAAATACCACGAAAACGGGGATATAGGCCTCCCAACCCAGGGAGGGGTCGGAGATATCCAGGTAAATTGAGTCTGTCTGGAATGCGGTCCAGTCTGCGGTTACCAGGAGTGCTGTTATCAGGTTATTGGCCGCGTGGAATCCAAGCGCCAGTTCAAGGCCTTCGTCCATCAGGGTGATAATCCCCAGGAAAAACCCGGTACCTATATAGTAGACCAGGGCTCCATAACCCAACTTCTCTACTTCGGGGTTTGCGATATGCAGTAACCCGAACAACAGGCTGGTAACCACCAGGGGAACCCAGCGGTTCCGGGCGATAATCCCGAGCCCCTGTAACATGTGTCCGCGAAACAGGTATTCCTCAAAACTCGTCTGCAACGGGATCAGCAGGATGGCGATCACCGCCAGCTTCCAAAAGGCCTCCCACCGGAAATTCCACTGGTAGTCTTCCGGGGAAAGGGCCACGTCCAGCAGGGTTACCCCGACGGTTATCCCGCCCCAGATCGCAAAGGCAAACAATACCCGTTTCCAGTCGATCCGCTTGCGCGATGTGGTCAGGGAGCGGATGGATTGGGGGTGGACCCATTTCGTCCAGGCGAGAACGAGCAGCAGACCAAAAGCCAGGAAGGCCAGGTTCATGGCG
>CAXQQM010000118.1:0-2845 GCA_964226055.1 Robiginitalea sp.
GCTTCTCGTCCGTGAAGGCCAGGTTGTGTATCGCGACACTGCAAGTGACATCCAGGCCTTTTTTTCGGGCGGCGGCAATCAGGGCCACCGACCGGGCCGTGGAGATCATCGGGATATGCAAGCGGCCCCCTGTGTATTCCAATATGGCCAGGTCCCGGACAATTTGCAGTTCCTCAGCCAGGGTCGGAATCCCCCGCAGCCCGAGCCGCACGGATACTTCCCCTTCGTGTATTTGGCCTTTTCGACCGAGGTGTTCATCCTGAGGGAAAGAGTGGACCAAACCGTCAAATCCCTGGGTATAGAGCAATGCCAACTTTAACAGGTTCGGGTTGGAAATTGCGTTTTTGTAATCGCTGAACGCCACGGCACCTGCCCCGTGCATATCGTAAAGTTCGGCCAGGTCTTCACCCCGGGACCCCATGCTCAGGGCGCCCATCGGATAGAGTTCGGAAACAGCCTTGCGGGAGGCATCCTTGAGGAATACGATATCCCCGCTTGTATCCGGTACGGGTCGGGTGTTCGGATTCAGGACCACCCCGGTGAAACCCGAAGCAGCCGCCACTGCCATCCCGTTGGAAATGGTTTCTCGCTCCTCGAACCCGGGCTCCCCGAAACTCACGCTGCTGTCAAACCAGCCGGGGGAAACGTGCAAATTGGGAAAGGTGAGGATCCGGCAATTTTTCGGGGGGTCGATGCGGGAAGCAATCCGGCTGATGCGACCGCCTTCGATCAACAGGTCGCGTTTTTTCCGGTCCAGCCCGGTTTGGCTCGCATCCAGGATGACGGCCGATTTTATGAGTAGGCTCATCGAAGGGTTTTTTGGAGAATCGCTTCTGCCAGGACGAATAACAGCGCTAAAATAACAAACCATTTCCAAAGAGCCGTTATGCGCGTGTCATTTTGGTACCGGCCAATCAGGTCTTCAGGAGTGGGATGCCGGGTCACAAATCCGGGAAATTCCGGCATAGGCTGCACTGCGCGGCTTTCCCGCCTCGGGTAGTTGAAACTGATCGTTGGGCCCGGGGCATTGTCCTGGTATACCGTGTAATTTCCATCCCGGGCAGGCTCTTCGCCAAAAACCAGCCGGGTTTTGCGGGCAAAAGCCTGCTGCCGCGGTATGAATTCGTAATCCGGTCCCCGTAGCTGGAAAATCTGGTCTTCTCCCAGTCGTTGGTCGAGTTCCATTTGGGCGGGTTGTCCAATTGTGTAATAGAGGTCCGGGAAGGGCAGGCTGTTCCTGCCGATGGCGTACAAGGTGGGAACAATGAGGGGGGATTGCCTGAAATTGCTGTTCTCCGGATTCAGGGCGGCGGTAAACAAATAGGTACGCCCACTGGCTGTAAGGAATGGAATCCCGTTCTGGAACTCGAGGATCGCACTGCCCTGGTCGGACAACGTAAAATAGGATTGGACGGAAGGGTATTCAAAATTGGCAACCTCCCCTTCGAATACATCCTGGAAGAGCGGGTGATCGAAGGAAATCCCGGTGATCCGGTTGGTCCCTTCCACAAGGCCGGCAATGCCCAGGCCGGTGGTTCTCAGCAGGGAATTGTAATTGGACGGAGCCAGGCCGCTGGCGGGGATGACCAGCAGGTTGCCTCCCTCTCGGACAAAAGCCTCCAGGAGTTCGGCCATGGGGGGCGGTATGTCCGGCACTTCGTTGAGGATGACCAGGTGCTGGGATTCCACAGCCCCAAAATCCGCCTCCTGCACACTGCTTGAACGAAATTCGAATTCATCTTCCGTAAAGATCCGGCGCAGGTAATCGCCGGGGCCTGGCCCCAGGCTGTAGACCCGTATTTTCGGGGGTTGGCGTATGTTGAAATAGAGGTTATTGTCGTAAGCGAGCCCTTCATCCAGGATCTTGACAGCCCCCTGGATGGATGACCCGGTGGGCAAGCTGAAAACGGCGCTGCCCCGACCGTCTTCACCGATTTCGGGTGCGCTTTTTGCCAGCAGGGTGTCACCGTTGAACAAGGACAACGGCTGGTTCCGGGACGGGTCGTCCAGGGAAACCTCCACCTCGAGGTTTACGATTTCTGCGCTGCGGTCCCGGATATAAGCTGTATCTATAGAAAGGTTGTAGCGGTTCTCAGGGCGCACAGGCAGGACGTGTACCTCAGAAACCCCGGCGGTGTCGATCAGGCCGGGATCCACCCCGTTGAAATCCGAGATCATCCAGAATTCGCGGATTACCCCGGCATCCCCGGAATATAAATTCCGCGCCCTGAGGGCCAGGGTGGGCGCATCCGGCTGCGTATGTGTGAAGCCCAGGTTGAGTAGCGGTTCCCGCAGGGCGTCCAGGCTCCTGCGGCTAAATTGCTGGTCGTTGGTTAGCAAGGCACATTCAAATTCCGCGGGCAGGTTTTGAAGCAGCTCCTGGACGGCAAACTGTAACAGGCTCGTTTGGCCTTCCGGGGCCTGCATACTGAAAGAATTATCGAGATAGATGACGATTTCCCTGGATGCGCCGGCATCTTCTTTGGCCTGGTATGGCTGGGCAAAAGCCACCACCAATGCGGCGATCAACCCCAACCGGCAGAATAACAGGAGCCATTTTTTGAGCCTGCTGCTGCGGTTGGCTTCCACCACCAGTTTTTCAAGGAGGCGGACATTGGTGAATGATGTTTTCCTGAAGCGTCGGAGTTGTAGCAGGTGGATCAGGATCGGGATGATCAAAAGGAGCAAACCCCATAGCAATTCCGGATACTTCAGCAGCATAGTGGCGATTGATTCCCCAAATATAGCCAATTCGTGATCGCCCGGCTCAACAGAAAAAAAAGTAATCCCGGGCGGATTCATGGCCCAGTGATTCCAGGAATTCCCGGATTTCCTTCTGCGCCTG
>CAXQQM010000119.1:0-24395 GCA_964226055.1 Robiginitalea sp.
GCCGAGTACTACGTGGACAAAGGCACCTACTGGAGTTTCGGGTTGAATTCCCGCTTCAACGGGTTCGACCAGGAGATCAACTACGACCTGATCCGGAGCAACTTTGACGTGCCGGACGACGAGAACATCAACAACATCAACCTGGAGGTGGCCGACCTGACCAACCAGTTGTACCTGCAAACAGTCCTCCGGGAAGAGTTTGCCTTTAGCCTGGGGGTGGAGCACAAACTGCTGAAATACTCCACCGAGACCCTGAACCGGGTACAACAGCCCGGGGACAATCCCGCAGCCCCACGCAGCGGGCGGGTCTATTTTGAGAACAGCAACTATTTCAGCACCTACGGCAAACTGACACTGGACACCTACGACGACCGGTACTTCCCCACCCGCGGCCTGTACTTTGACGGGGACTTCCACTTTTATATCCTCTCTTCGGATTTTACGGGTAATTTCAAGGAGTTTTCCATCGCGAAGGCCCGGATGGGAACCGCCTTTCCGCTGGCGGGGAACCTGAGCCTGAACCTGGAGACCGAAGGCGGCTTTAAACTGGGCACCTCCAATGTTTCCACCTTTGATTTTGTCCTCGGGGGCTATGGGAGCAGCCTGATCAACAATTTCACTCCCTTCCTGGGCTATGATTTCCTGAGCCTGCCCGGCAACAGCTATGTGAAGGCCTATGCGCGCGCCGACTGGGAATTCGCCCAGAAAAACCACCTGCTGTTTGCCGCCAACTACTCCAATGTGGCGGATGACCTGTTCCGAACGGGGGATTGGTTTACCGCCCCGGATTATTCCGGCTATGGCCTCGGATACGCCTGGGAATCGTTTTTCGGGCCGGTGCAGCTACTATATTCCTGGTCTCCGGAAGGCAAGGACAGTTTGTTCTTCGTCAGTATCGGTTACTGGTTCTGAGTCCGGACCCGGCAAGTGGTGCGGTTGAAACGCAGCATCTTTTTTACGATATTTGTAAAAAGCACAAAATGAAGGGTAAACGCATCGATATCAGCTCCCACCTGCGGGCCATGTGGTGATGGAATGGCCTTTCCTGAAACCCTGAAGGGCCGCCCGGCCCACAAGTGCTAACTTTATTCCAATTACCATGTCAACAAAAGATAATACCTCATTGAATCTGCCGGTGGAAAACCCGGAAGCAGAAGATTTCCTGCCCCTTCTGGGCACGGACCACGTCGAACTCTATGTCGGGAACGCCAAACAGGCCGCCCACTACTATATGTCCGCCTGGGGTTTCCAGCCGGAAGCTTATGCAGGCCTGGAAACCGGCCTGAAAGACCGGGTATCCTACGTACTACGGCAGGACAAAATCCGTCTGGTGCTGACCTCCCCCCTGAAACCGGGGGGCGATATCAACCGGCATATCGAACGCCACGGGGACGGGGTCAAGGCCATCGCCCTGTGGGTGGACGACGCCCGCAAGAGTTTTGAGGAAACCGTCAAGCGCGGGGCGGAACCCTACATGGAACCCGAGATCCGCGAAGATGACAACGGGTCGGTGACGCTCTCCGGCATCCATACCTACGGGGAGACGGTACATATCTTTGTGGAACGTTCCGCATACGACGGCCCCTTCATGCCTGGCTACCGGGCCTGGGACCCGCATTACCGGGCGGAACCCACCGGCTTGAAATTCATCGACCACATGGTTGGGAATGTCGGTTGGAACGAGATGAACAAGTGGTGCGAATTCTACGCCAAAGTGATGGGTTTTGCCCAGCTGATCTCCTTTGACGACAAAGACATTTCCACGGAGTACACCGCCCTGATGAGCAAGGTGATGAGCAACGGGAACGGCCGGATCAAATTCCCGATCAATGAGCCCGCCGAAGGCCGGAAGAAATCCCAGATCGAGGAATACATCGAATTCTACAACGGGGCTGGGGTGCAGCACATGGCCCTGGCTACGGACAACATCATCAAGACGGTATCCGACCTGCGCGACCGGGGGGTGGAGTTCCTGCGGGTTCCCGCCACCTATTACGAGGACGTACTGGACCGGGTAGGGGAGATTGACGAGGAACTGGAGCCGTTGCGCGACCTGGGCATCCTGATCGACCGGGATGAGGAAGGGTACCTGTTGCAGATCTTTACCAAGCCCATCCTGGACCGGCCGACACTTTTTATCGAAATCATCCAGCGCAAGGGGGCGCGTTCCTTCGGGAAAGGCAATTTCAAGGCGCTTTTTGAGGCCATCGAACGGGAGCAGGAATCCCGGGGGACGCTGTAACGATCCCTGCCCTGAAACCGGGTCCCGGACCTGGAAAATCAGTAGCCTGACCCCCCGGATTTCTTAAAATTCCGGGCGAAACTTATAAAGTATTGTTAAGTTCCGAGTTAAAGAGCGTTAAATATGCCGGCGGGGTCTCCTCCATATTGTATTTTTGGTGGCATAAGGGGTGGTTCCCTTATAACTTTAAGTATTGGTTTTTCATAATTTAAAGTTTGGTTGGTTATTTAGGAAAAGCCCCGATCGCTCGATTGGGGCTTTTTTTATGCGTCCCTGTTTTGGCACAAAAGCGGGCCTTCCGGAATCCCGACGGGAATTTTCCCGCAATACTTTGGAATAAATCTTGTTTATATATGTGTTATGTGGCGGAACGAGCCGCCCATGGTATCGTATTTTTAATGAAATTTGCCCTGATGAAATCCCTGACCCTCATAGTCCTACTGATTTTCTTCTGTGCGGATGCCGGCAGGTCCCAGGCGGATGCCGGCGGGACCCAGGCAGATTCTGGTACCGCGTATCTGGGGGATATCCGGCCGGCCCCTGCGGAGTACCCCGCCTTCAAGGCCGGGGAGTGGCTGAAATTCCGCATCCACTACGGCTTCCTGAACGCGAGCTACGCCACGCTGCACATCACCTCTGACACGATTCGCGGCATCCCGGTATATCACGTGGTGGGAAGGGGCCGTACAACGGGCTTTGCCAGTATATTCTTCAAGGTGGACGACACGTACGAAAGCTATTTCGGGAAAGAGGACGGCCGGCCCTACCGGTTTATCCGCAAGGTGGATGAAGGGGGGTATACCAAAGACATGGAGATCAACTTTGACTACCGCAAAGGCACGGCGCTTCTCCATGACAAGAAGAATGAGAAGAAGATGAAGTTCGATATCGGCACCTCCATACAGGACCTGATCTCAGCCTTCTATTACCTGCGGAACAACTACGATTCCAAAAGCCTGGTTGTCGGGGAGAGCATCGAGCTCAATATGCTTTACGACGACGATGGCATCTTCCCCTTCCGGTTGAAGTTCCTCGGGCGGGAGACCGTGAAAACAAAATTCGGCAAGGTTCGCTGCCTGAAATTCCGGCCCTATGTCCAGTCCGGGCGTGTGTTTAAAGAACAGGAAAGCTTATCTTTGTGGGTGTCCGACGACCGGAACAAGATCCCGATCCGGATCGAAGCCGACCTGGCGGTGGGCTCGATCAAGGCGGACCTCGACGGCTACAATGCCCTGAGGAACCAGTTCAAGATCATTATGGACTAAGCCCCATCCATGGAGAACAAAGAGCGCACTGAATCCCAGATCCGGAAACTGGAAGCCAAGTACAGGGATTCCGGCCAGGACCTCTCCTCCTACCTCGACGGGCTTTTATACCAGCGGTACCTGACGTACTGGGACTATATCCACCTGGATACGTTGTTGAGCCTGCAGGTTCCCCGCACCCACTTCCCGGACGAGGAGATCTTTATCATGTACCACCAGATAACCGAGTTGTACTTCAAGCTCATCCTGCATGAAGAACGGCAGATCGTGGACGACAAATCCCAGGATATCGGGTTCTTCACGGAAAAGGTCAACCGGATCAACAATTACTACAAGGCGCTGATTTCCTCCTTCAGCATCATGATCCGGGGGATGGAGCGGGAGCAGTTCCTCCGCTACCGGATGGCGCTGTTGCCGGCCAGCGGGTTTCAGTCCGCCCAGTACCGCATGATTGAATTGTACGCGACACCCCTGGAAAACCTGGTACACCATTCCCAGCGGGAAGGCCTGGACCCGGATGCGGAGATCGAGGAACTTTACGAAAAAATTTACTGGAAAAAAGGGGCCACAGACAAGGACACCGGAGAGAAGACCCTGACCCTCAAACAATTCGAATACAGGTACACGCCGCGCTTTATCCGGATCGCCAACGAGGTCAGGGGGAATACCATTTATCATAAATACTTAAATTTGCCGACGGGGCTTCGGAATAATAAAGGACTCACCCGTGCGTTACAACAAATGGACATCAACGCAAACGTAAACTGGCCATTGATGCATATGGGGTCCGCCTACCGGTACCTGAACAAGGAAAAGGAGACCATCGAGGCAACCGGGGGGACCAACTGGAAGACCTTTCTCCCTCCGAGTTTTCAGAAGATCGTATTCTTCCCGGAGGCCCACGACGAGAAAACATTGGAAAACTGGGGCAAGGAGTGGGTAGAGCACCACCTGAATCCCGAAAAACAGACCTGATAATTATGCGAATATTCTGGGGCATTCTGGGGCTGGCGCTGGTGCTGGCTTCCTGCAAGGACCGGCCGTCCGAAACGGCCATTCCCGACACGGAACCTGTGGAACCGTTGGTGGCCGAACTGGCCCCCCGGCTCGAGTACGGTTTCGACCTCAGAGAATTTAACGTGATTCAGGATACTATCCGTCGCGGTGACAGTTTCGGGGAGTTGATGCTCGCCAACAAGGTGGAGTATCCCAAAATCGCGCAGATATCGGAAAAATACCGCGACTCCTTTGACGTCCGCAAGATACGGGTCGGCAAGCCGTACATGATCCTGAAATCCAAGGACACCGCCCAGGCCGCCCAGGTCTTTATCTACCAAAACGACCGTGTCAATTACACCGTTGTGGATTTTCGCGATTCGGCTGTGGCCTATAAGGATAAACGCCCGGTTTCCTTTAGGGAACGGGAAGTGGCCGGGGTGATCCCGGAAGGGGGGTCGCTGTCCCTGGTCATCGACCAGCTGGGTGTGGACTACCAGGTGACCCTGGACCTCTCGCAGGTCTACGCCTGGACCGTGGATTTTTCCAAGCTGGATGCCGGCGATAAATTCCGGATAATCTTTGATGAAAAATATATCCAGGACAGCCTCTACGCCGGGGCAGGGCCCATCAAGGCGGCGTATTTTGAACACGGCGGGAAACCGCTTTACGCCTTCTCCTACCACAACGATTCCCTGGACATCATGGAATATTACGACGACCAGGCCGAAAACCTGCGGCGGACCTTCCTGAGTATGCCCATCAGGTTCGGCAGGCTGTCGTCCCGGTACAACCTCAAGCGCCGGATCCGGTATTACGGCTACAAGGTGCGGCCCCACCGGGGAACCGATTACGCGGCGCCGATTGGCACGCCCATCCTGGCAACTGCCGACGGCGTGGTTACGGAATCCACCCGTCGGGGAGGAAACGGCAAATACGTCAAGATCCGCCACAATGGCACCTATAGCACCCAATACCTGCACATGAAGGCCCAGAAAGTGAAGCGGGGGGATTATGTGCGGCAGGGCGATGTCATAGGCTGGGTTGGGATGACCGGGAACACGGGAGGCCCGCACGTGTGCTACCGTTTCTGGAAAAACGGCCGTCAGGTAGACCCCCTTCGGGAGGAATTGCCAAAAGCGGAACCGCTCGCGGAGGCGAAGCAACCCGACTACTTCGAATATATCAACCCCCTGAAGGAACAGCTAGACTGTATCCCCCTGGAACTGCCCGGGGCAGCTCCGGATTCCGACGAACTCATAACATACAACCAACCCGAACATGCCCTTTCCGAAAATTAATCCGAGTACTACCCAGGCATGGAACCAGCTCAGAGCCCACTACGATAAAACACATAACCGCGAGATCAAGGACATGTTTGCCGAAGATCCGGAGCGCGCCGCCCGGATGAGCCTTCAGTGGAACGATTTTTTCGTGGATTACTCCAAAAACCGCATCGACGACAAAACCCTGGAACTCCTTTTGTCGCTTGCCGGTACCAGTGGCCTGAAAGAGGCCATGGACGCCTATTTCGGCGGGGAGGCCATCAACCAGACCGAGGGACGGGCCGTTTTGCACACCGCCCTGAGGAACGGTTCGGATTCCGGCCTGTCAATGGACGGGGAACCCGTGGAAAAGCAAGTCGGCCGGGTCCGGGAACACATGCGGGCATTCTGCGAGGCGGTGATTGGCGGGGACAAAAAAGGATATACCGGAAAGCCATTTACCGATGTGGTGAACATCGGGATTGGCGGGTCGGACCTGGGGCCGGTGATGGTGACCGAGGCCCTGCAGTTTTACAGCAACCACCTGCGCATCCATTTTGTGAGCAATGTGGATGGGGACCACGTACATGAAACACTCCGGAAACTCAACCCGGAAACTACCCTGTTTGTCATTGTTTCCAAGAGCTTTACCACCCAGGAAACCCTCAGCAATGCCCTGACGATCAAGAAATGGTTCCTGGAGCACGCCACCCAGGCCGATATTGCCAGGCACTTTGCCGCCGTATCGACCAATACCGCAAAAATCGAGGAATTCGGCATCGCAGATGAGAATGTCTTCCCCATGTGGGATTGGGTGGGCGGCCGCTTTTCCCTCTGGAGCGCTGTCGGCCTGTCCATTGCCCTTTCCATTGGTTTTGATCAGTTCGAAGCCCTGCTTTCCGGGGCCCGGTCGATGGACCGGCATTTCCGGGAGGCCCCGTGGAAGGAGAATATCCCGGTGATTTTAGGCCTGCTGAGTATCTGGTACAACAATTTCCACGGGGCGGAAACCGAGGCGGTCATCCCCTATACCCAATACCTCCACCGGCTGCCGGCTTACCTGCAGCAGGGGATCATGGAGAGCAATGGCAAAAGCGTAGACCGCAACGGCGTCCCCGTGGCCTACCAGACCGGGACGATTATCTGGGGGGAGCCAGGGACGAACTCCCAACACGCCTTTTTTCAGCTTATCCACCAGGGCACCAAGCTCATCCCCGCGGATTTTATCGGTTTCCGGCATTCCCTGCATGGAGACCAGGACCACCACCTGAAGTTGATGGCCAATTTTTTTGCCCAGACCGAGGCACTGATGAATGGGAAAACCCCGGAAGCTGTGCGAACCGAACTCAGCGGGCAGGGGCTCGCTGGCGACGCCCTGGAAAACCTGCTTCCCTTCAAGGTGTTTGACGGGAACAAACCCACCAATACGATCCTGATCGACCGGCTGACTCCGGAAAGCCTCGGCGCGCTAGTAGCGCTCTACGAGCACAAGATCTTTGTCCAGGGGGTTATCTGGAATATCTTCAGTTACGACCAGTGGGGGGTGGAACTCGGCAAACAACTGGCCTCGACCATCCACTCGGAACTCACCAGCGGGCAGGTTGGCAACCACGACAGCTCTACCTTGCAGCTTTTGCAATATTTTAAGAGTTAATTTAACGAAGTCGCAACTGTTAATGTTATTGTATAACTTGTTGCGAATCAGCATAGTTTAGTCAATTTTTGTGTTAAATTTGGACCCGGGAATTTAACGTTCCCTTAATGCCCAAGTGCGTTTTCTACGCCACTTTTGCACCACATTTCAAAACCAAAATAACACAGAACATGAAAAAATTAGTCTTAACCTTTTTGCTGGTTCTCGCTGCTGCTGCCAGCTATGCACAGGCAACGCTGACCGGGACCGTCACCGACGGGGAGATGGGTGGTCCGCTGCCGGGTGCTTCGGTTGTCGTTAAAGGGACGACCAATGGTACCACCACCGATTTTGACGGGAACTTCACCCTTGAAGCCAGCACGGATAGCGGGGTGCTCGTTATCACCTATATCGGGTTTATGCCCCGGGAGGTGTCTTTCTCCGGCTCTGCAAACCTGGGAGCCATCCAGCTCATGCCCAACGTGGAAGTCCTGGAAGGCGTAATCGTGACCGGGGTACAGGATATCGCCAGGGACCGGGAAACGCCGGTGGCGGTTTCCACCGTTCGGGCCGAGGAGATCCAGCTCAAACTGGGATCCCAGGAATTCCCGGAAATCCTCAATACCACTCCTTCCATCTACGCCACCAAGAGCGGGGGTGGATTCGGGGACGCCCGGGTGAACATCCGGGGTTTTGACACCAACAACTCGGCCGTGATGATCAACGGTATCCCGGTGAACGATATGGAAAACGGGCAGGTTTACTGGAGTAACTGGGCCGGTCTCTCCGATGTAACCTCGGCCATTCAGGTACAGCGGGGTCTTGGATCTTCCAAACTCGCACTTTCCTCCGTCGGGGGTACGATCAACGTGATCACCAAGAGTTCCAAGCAAACCGAAGGCGGTTCCTTTGGGGCTACCGTTGGGAACAACGAGTACTTTAAGTCCATCGCTTCCTACTCCTCAGGGATCCTGGAAAACGGGTTTTCCGCCTCCCTGCTGCTGAGCCGCACGGCGGGTAGCATGTATGCCGACGGGACCCAGTTTGAAGGCTATAACTTTTTCCTCGGCCTCGGGTACACTTCCGGGGACCACAACCTGGAATTCATGGTAACCGGCGCCCCACAATGGCACCACCAGCGGAGTTTTGCCCCATCGATTGCCGATTACATCCAGTACAGCGACAACGGGGTAGACCCGGACCGCCGCTACAACAGCGACTGGGGCTACCTGAACGGGGAGGAATTCAGCTTCCGCCGGAACTTCTACCACAAGCCGGTGATCAGCCTGAACTGGACCTGGGATATCAACGAGGTCTCCACGCTGGAAACTTCCACCTACGCCTCTTTCGGCCGGGGTGGTGGAACCGGGGAGATCGGGCGTTCTGCCGGTGCCCGCCAATTTGACGGCCGCTGGAAAACCTCAAACGGGCTCGTAGACGTTGACCGGATTTTTGCCTATAACAGCGGGGCTCCTGTCTTTTTCGACGGTTCCATCGTACAGCGCGAGCAAACGAATGGCCTGTATGTGAACCAGGGGAGCGGCGACCGCTCGGATGCCAACGGGATTTCCCGCAGGGCTTCCATTAACTCCCACAACTGGTACGGGGTGCTGGCCAACCTGACCAATCAGTTCTCAGACCAGCTGACCGTCGATTTCGGTATCGACCTGCGGCGCTACAAAGGGTACCACTACCGCCGGGTAAACAACCTGCTGGGTGGGGATGCCTACCTGCAAACCGATAACCAGAACAACGACCCGAACCCATTGTTCTTCGAAACCTACAATGCCAACCAACCGTGGTGGGTATTCGGGGATATCGACGAGGAGGAGAAAATCGACTACTACAATATCGGTTATGTGAACTGGATGGGCGTTTTCGGCCAGGCGGAATACCGCTTTACGGAAGACATCGTAGGCTTTGTCCAGGGGTCGCTCTCCAACCAGGGCTTTGCCCGGGAGGAATTCTTCAACGAAGTACCGCCGGAGCTAACCGACTACGAGAACATCCTCGGCGGAAACGTCAAGGGGGGTGTGAACTGGAACATCGACGCGAACCACAACATCTTTGCGAACGCGGGCTACTACAGCAAGCAGCCGTTGTTCGACGCGGTTTACATCAATTTCTCCAACACGCTCAACCCGAACCTCACCAACGAGAAGATTACCGGGTTTGAACTCGGGTACGGTTACCGCAGCTCCATGTTCCGCGCGAACGTGAACCTGTACCGCACCAGCTGGAAAGACCGCTTTGAGTCTGTTTCCGCTACCTTCAATGCCGGCGAACCGGATGAAATCCGCGGCAGCGCCAACCTGCTCGGGATAACCCAGGTACACACCGGGGTAGAGGTGGATGCGCAACTGCGGGTTGCCGACGCCCTGACCCTGACCGGGATGTTGTCTGTAGGAAACTGGCAATATCAGGATGACGTAAGTGCGACGTACTTCGACGCGGAGAACGATCCGATCGTCATCGACGGGGTAGAGCAGCAGGAGGTTCTGCCGCTCGATGGTGTCAAGGTGGGCGATGCCGCCCAGTTCACTGCCTTTATCGGGGCCGACTACAACATCCTGGACAACCTGAGCGTGGACGCCGGCTACCGTTATGCCGACAACCTGTACGCCCAGTTTGACGCCACGGACGTCGGCGAGGATGGCGCCCTGAAACTGCCGTCCTTTGGCCTGATGGATGCCGGTCTGACTTTCAGCATGCCTTTCCTGGAGAAGACCATGAGTTTCCGGCTGAACGTCAACAACGTCTTTGACAAAGTGTACATTGCCGAAGCGGATACAAACATTTTTGCCGAGCCGGGCGACCCTACCTTCCAGGGGATCAACACGGCCAACCGGGTGTTCTTTGGCTTTGGCCGCACCTGGAACGCCAGCCTGCGCTTCAACTTTTAATAATCGGGAATTTCCGGGAGGTCAACCCTACCGGATTTCCAGGGAAAACCCCGGCGGTACCGCCGGGGTTTTTTTATGCCAAAAAATGATACCTTTACGGGAAAACCGACAGCATGGAAATCTTACAGACCGTCCACTCCTACCTGGCCTATGTGGCCCTGGCGCTTTTATTCCTGGCCGTTGCCAACGCCCTGACGGGCCTGGCGAAAAACAGGATATTCACCATGGAGAAAGACCTTCGGCTGAGCCTTTTTACGCTGATTATCTGCCACATCCAGCTCCTGGTTGGGCTCGTGCTTTACTTTGTGTCCACCAATGGCTACAAAGCCTTGAGCGAACTCGGCATGGGCGGGATGAACGCGGCGGCCCGGTTGCTGGCGGTGGAACACCCGCTGATCAATATCGTTGCCATTGCCCTGGTCACCGTGGGCTGGTCGCGCCATAAAAAATTCCTGGACGGGAAGGGCAAATTCAAGAGCATTGCCATTTTTTACGGCCTGGGGCTCCTGTTGATCCTGAGCCGCATCCCCTGGAACAACTGGTTTAACTGATCCTCCTTCTGCAAACAACTATAACCCTTTTTAAATAAATTGTGATGAAATACATCTATTGCCTGATTATGGCCCTGGTATGCGCGCCCCTGGCGGCACAGGAAACGGAATTGTTCAACGGCGAGGACCTGTCAGGCTGGACGGTCTACGGTACTGAAAAGTGGTATGTGGAAGACGGTTTGTTGATATGCGAAAGCGGCCCGGACAAAGGGTATGGCTACCTGGCCACGGATAAGCACTACAAAGACTTTGTGCTGACCCTGGAATTCCTGCAGGAGTCCGACGGCAACAGCGGGGTCTTTATCCGCTCCACGGTGGACGGCACCAAGGTATCCGGCTGGCAGGTAGAGGTGGCACCCCCCGGTAGCGATACGGGCGGGGTCTACGAATCTTATGGCCGCGGCTGGCTCATCAAGCCCGAGGCGGGGAAACCCGATGTAAAGATGGGCGAGTGGAACACGATGAAAATCATGGTCTCCGGAGACACCATCACCTCCTGGCTGAACGGCACGGAAATGATTACGCTCACCGACGAGAAGATCGGCCAGGGCGAAGGCTCCATTGCCCTGCAGATCCACGACGGGGGCGGCATCAAGGTAAAATGGCGCAACATCGTCGTTACCGAGCCGCAGTAGGCACCAGCGCGCAAAGGGCAATCGCTCCCTGAAAAAAAATTCGTCTGCGGGTATCCGCTATCCGGGGTTTTTCGGTACCCCTTGGGCACCTTGCGAGGTTTCTTTACGGATCAGGAAGGCATACACCGGCAGGTGGTCGCTGTACCCGCCCTGGTAGGACCCGCCGGCATACGTGCGAAACGGATAGCCCTTATAAGGGCCCATGGAGGTGAGCAGGTAGTCCGGCCGGAACACCCGGGCTTTCCAGAATCGAAACCCGGTGGTGTCCCGAAACCAATTCCCATTGAACATAATCTGGTCGAATAAATTCCAGCGATCCCCGTAGGCGAGGGACCCGCTTCCCGCCAAAAAGAGCGGCTCCATTGGGTTAAAGAATTCCCACGACGCCAGGCTATCCCGACTGCTGAGCGAACCCAGGGAGAACCGGATACTGGCATCCGTCGGGTCGTCGTTGTAATCCCCCATCGAAACAAAGCGCGCATGCGGATCCAGCCGGAGGACCGAATCGCAGATGTCCCGCTGCAAGGATGCCGCTGCCCGGCGGTATTTTTCCGTCGCTGCAACCCCGCCACTGCGCGAAGGCCAGTGATTGACGCTCACATAGATGGCCTCGCCGTCCAGCATCCCGTATACCAACAGCTGATCGCGTGTAAACCGGCGCCGGTTCTGACTATCGTAAAGCAAAAGCCTCCGGCTGACACTTTGGATGGGGGTAAAACAGTTCTTTTTATATAAAAAGGCCACATCGATCCCCCTCCGGTCCGGGGAATCGTAATGAACAATCCCGTATCCTTTGTTTCGCAGGGCCTCCTGCCCCAACAGGGCTTCCAGAACTTCCCGGTTCTCCACTTCGCACAGCCCGATCAAATCGGGTGATCGTCCGGCGGTTTCCCGCCCGATACTCGATAATACCTCCGCAATCCGACGGAGTTTCACCCGATACCGCTCCCCGGTCCATCGGTCTTCGCCATCCGGGGTCCTGGAATCGTCCGCGGTAAGTGAATCGTTCTGCGTGTCGAAGAGGTTTTCCACATTGTAAAAAGCCAGCGTCCGGATGCGGTAGCGCCCGGAGGTTATACCGACTTGATCCCCGGGCATTCCCCCGGGTGAAACCGGTGCAGCATCGGATTCCGGAGTGGGAAGCCCCGGCGGGAAGCACCCCTGGAGCAGCCCCCCCAGCAAATAGCAGATAATTCCTTTTGTCGCGCAATTCCACGTCATCCGGGAACAAAAGTACTACCCGGTCACGCAGGGAACCTGCAGGCCACAGGGATACTATTGCATCCCGGAACCAGATCGGGTTGAGAGCATGCGAAAAGTAGCGGGCGTTTCTTTATTTATCGCAATGTGGTTGGCAAGCCCCCACAACCTGTGGACCCAGGAATATCAGGTTCTGGGGCAGGTACGGGACGACCAGAGCCGTGAGGCCCTGCCGGATGTACGGGTGGAGGTGGTAATTCCCTCGGCAGGGGACAGTCCCGTACAGGCGGTATGGAGTGGGTCAGATGGTCGGTTTTCCTTGAAAACCCGCCAGGATAGCCTGACAATTTCCCTGGCCAGCACGGGCTATCTCCCCAAAGAAATACCCGTTTCTGTTAAGAACCAGTCAATGACGGACCTCGGGATAATCTATTTAAGGCCTGAGAATACCTGGGATGCCGAGGCAGAGGTGGTGACACTGACCCAGGAGCAGTTGGACGCCCCGGAGGATGCAGCGGTTACCAGCCCCTTGCTGCATGCCCGGCAGGACGTTTTCCTCAACCGCGCTTCCTTCGATTTTAGTGCGGGGTTCTTCCGGTTGCGCGGCATGGACAACCGGGAAATGGCCTTGCGCTTCAACGGGATCCCGTTGAATTCCTTATACGACGGCCGCCCTGCATGGAGCAGCCTGGGGGGGCTCACAGACATTACGCGAAACCGGGTTTCGAGCTCCGGGCGGAATTATAACCCTGCCGGTATGGGGAGGGGCCTCGGTCTCACGGATATCCGGGCGTATCCCTCCCATCTTCGAAAAGGGATGCGGTTGACATCATCCGCCAGCAACCGGGGATATCGGTACCGCCTGATGGCTACCCACATTTCACGACCCGGTAAAGCGGGGTTTTCCTATATGGTTTCTGCCGGATGGAGGTACGGGGCCTCCGGCTATATCCACGGCACTCCCTATCATTCGGCTGCGGCCTACGCCTGTCTGAGCTGGACTATCAATGAGGAGCACACCCTTCGGGCTGGCGGGTTATATGCGAATACGCGCAGGGGACTTTCCACAGCCCTGACCCGGGAAATAGCCAGTCTGATGGGCACTCGGTATAACCCCGGCTGGGGCCTGTCGGAAGGTAGCGTCAGAAGCGCCCGCCAGCGCCTGGAATCCGAACCCTTGTTTTTTCTGAACCATGAATACCTGGGTAAGGGTATCCGATGGGAAACCGCTTTGGGTTACCAGGTACTTAACCGGACCCGGACGCGGTTGAGCTATTTTGATGCGGCAAACCCCGACCCTACGTATTATCGCAACCTTCCGTCCTTCTATTACAACAGCCCCATCGGGGCGAATTATTCGAATGCGAACCTTGCGCGGGAGGCATTTGTTTCAAACCCGCAGCTCGATTGGGATGCCATCTTTGCAGCGAACCGGAACCCGGACCACCAGGGTCGTGCCCGCTACACAGTAATGGGGGATTTTCGGCGGGGTGGGCGGTTGTATATCGGGAGCCGGGGAACTTTCCGGATCAACCGGTTTCTCGAGGCCGGTGCCGGTCTGGAATTTACCGGGGCCAAGCAGCGATTCGGCCAGCGGCTTATGGACTTGCTGGGGGCGGAATACCATGCGGATTCGGACCCTTTCAGCCGCACGGGAAACGACCTCCTGGGGCCGGAACAAAAAAAGGAGGGAGCGACTTCCGGTTACTCTTATTCACTCGGGGCCATTTCCTTTCGGGGCTTTGCCCAGTTTCATGCAACTGTGGGCCGCTTGGAGGCATGGGTGGGATTCCTGGGAGGGACAACCCGATACCGGCGCGAGGGCCTTTTCCAAAACGGCCGGTATCCCCAATCATCATTGGGCCTGGGGGAGTACCTGGATTTTAGGTCCTTGTCCGTTCGTGCAGGGGCTGGCTACCGGTTTTCGGGGAGACACGGGATCCATGGGGTTTTCGGTCTGGCCAGCCGCCCGCCTTCTTTATCCGAAGCCTATGTGGACCCGCGTGAGAACAGCCGCCCGTTTCCCACGGACACGACGGGGAAAATGCTGGGAGGATCCCTGACGTACTGGGTTCGCCACCCCAGGATCAAGGGACGGATTACCGCCTATTATTCGCGGTTTTCGAACCAGCGGTCTGCGCGGTCCTACTTTGCCGAGACAGCCCGCGGATCTGCCTTTTTCCGGGAAATCACTACCGGGTTGGCTTCCCTGCACCGGGGGGTTGAAACCGGCCTGGAGTATACGATGGGGCCGGCTGTTTCGGCAAGTTTCGCAGCTGCCTTTGGCGCATTCACTTATTCGGGTATGCCGCATTTGCGGTTGTACTACTTCCCGGACCCGCGGGAGCCCACAAACCTGCCCGCCGAGGGTGCCTGGGATGCAGGTGACGTCCGGGTGGACGGGCTTCATATTTCCGCCGGACCCTCTGTGGCAGGTTCGCTGGGGGTTCGATACCGGGACCCGGCCTACTGGTGGCTGGACGTCCGCGCCAATTACCTGGGGAGACAGTATGAAAGCCTGGCCCTGTTGCGGTATGTTCCGGATTTCCGGCGGGACCCGGAGGGAAGTGCCACTCCTGTATCCGAAGATGACCCCGACTTACTCCTTATCAGGAGGCAACAGCCGCTTCCTGGCTATTACCTCCTGAATATCAGCCTGGGGAAGTCCTGGTTGTTCAACGGCCACTATATCGGCGCATTTATCGGGGTAAACAACGCCTTCGATACCAGGCATCGGACGGGCGGATACCAACAGGGGCGCCTGGCCAATTATGCAGATTATCTAAAAGACCGACAAAGCGGGCACCCTTCCTTCGGGAGCCGCTACTGGTATGGTTATGGTAGAACTTTTTATTTCAATGTGACATGGAGTTTTTAAAGCGATTCTGGGGTTTATCAGGTAGGATTCTGTTAATCATCACCCTGGTGCAATCCACCGGTTGCGAACCTTCAAATCCGGATCCGGGAACAGGAGCGGATTGCGGGGATGGGAATGAGGCCTCCATCGGCTTCCCGGACCTGTTTCGTATGTATACCGGCGCCCCAACGGAAATTACCGCCGAGGGCTACCTGACCGGGGTAGTGGCCTCCTCCGACCGGGAAGGCAATATTTTCGGAACCATCTATATACAGGACCTGGCGGAGAATCCCCGGTCCGGGCTTGCCCTGAAGACGGACCTGGTGGGCTCCGATGCATTGTTCCCGCCGGGGACCCGGGTGCGTCTCTGGTTGTCCGGGCTGTATCTCGCCCATCAGGATGCCGGTTATGCCCTGGGCACCCCCAGGGAAGTTTTCGGCAATGTGATTCTGGATCGTTTGCCGGCACTGGCAACCGCTGAACGCCTGGTCCCCGACTGCGGGGATATCGAAAAAATCGAACCCACTGCGGTCCGGGCAGAAGGACTTGATTCAACCCGGGTCCACACGCTGGTCCGTATCCTGGATGTGGAGGTTGCCCCGGAGTTTAAATCCAGGCCTTTTGCGGAAACAGGGCAGGAAACCATTGTCCCGCTGGTGAGTTGCACAGGCACCCGCCTGGGATTGGTCAATAGCGGATATTCCGAATTCCGCGATGAAGTGTTGCCTGCTGGCAGTGGTACGGCAACCGGGATTCTCCTGGGGGAGGCACCGGAATTCCGCTTGTTGCTTCGTTTTGCATCTGACCTGGAGATGGAGGCCCCGGCCTGTCCGGATCGCTATCCACCGGTGAGCTCGGATCGCATATTTATCTCCGAGCTGGCGGATCCCGACAACGAAACGGGTGCCCGGTTCCTGGAATTGTACAATTCGGGCGACCAGCCCATCGACCTGAAAGGCTGGAGCCTGCAGCGGTTCACGAATTCCAATACGGAACCCGGTAACCCGTTTGGTCTCGACGGGTTGCGGATAGAACCCGGGGGCACGCTCGTATGCACTGCAGACCCCGAGACTTTTGAGGCTGTTTATGGCTTTCCTGCCGACGCCGTGCTGGCTTCCAACGGACCTGCCGATTCCAATGGGGACGACAACCTGGTCCTTATAGATCCGTTTGGGAACCGGGTGGATATTTTTGGAGTGCCCGGGGAGGATGGTTCAGGGACATCCCACGAATTTGAGGACGGCGGGGCATTCCGCCGGGGGGAAGTATCCCAGGCCAACCCGGAGTTCGATCCTTCGGAATGGGAGATCTACAACGACAGCGGCGGCCATGGCACGGAAAAGCGCCCCCTGCAGGCCCCGGAAGACTTTACCCCGGGGATGCACATCCAGCATGCCGGAGGGAACTATCCCGGGGACAAAATACAATGACACGAGCCGTTGAAATCGGGCAATGGCGGCGATTGAGGATTAATGCCTTAAAGCGGGTAACAGGCAATCCAATATTCTGTATTTTTGAAGCTATGGACACGACGCAATTCTTCGAAAAAATCCGGGAGGGCAACCTCGAAGCGGTCAAAGAGGCCCTGGCAAGCGAGCCGCAATTGCTCAACGCCCGGGACCAGAGAGGTTCCACGCCCCTGGTCCTTGCGGCCTACTACAACCAAAACGAGGTGGTGGCTTACCTGCTCGAACAGGGGGCTCCCATAGACGAGAAAGACGGCTCGGGGAATACGGCCCTGATGGGGGTTTGTTTCAAGGGCTATACGGATACGGCCAAACTGCTTATTGATTCTGGGGCCGATGTGAATGCGCGCAACGGTATGGGGATGACCTGCCTGATCTTTGCAGTGACCTTCAACCAGGAGGGGATTGCACGCCTTTTGGTGGAAAACGGTGCGGATGTCAACGCCATCGATGCCCGGGGCGAATCCGCTTTGGACCACGCCCGGAACCAGGGCCGGGAAGGCCTGGTGGAATTCCTGGAATCCCACAGCTGATTTGCCGGGTATGAAATTAGATATCGCCCTGGTACAAACGGCCCTGCTTTGGGAAGACCCGCCCGGGAACCGGGCCCGTCTGGGGGAGTTACTCCTTTCCTTAAGGGGAAACACGGACCTGATTGTCCTGCCCGAAATGTTCAGCAGCGGGTTTACGATGGATCCCGGGCACCTGGAGGAAGACGAGGCGGAAAAAACCCTGGACTGGATGCGGGAAGAAGCTGCTGCGGCCGGGGCCGCCCTGTGCGGCAGTTTGGTCTGGCCGCAGGAAGGCCGGTTTACCAACCGGTTTATTTTTATGGAGCCCGACGGGAAGTACCACACCTACGACAAACGGCATACGTTCACCCTCGCCGGGGAAGACAAGGTCTACGCCCGGGGAACAGAGAACATCCGGATTTCCTACCGCGGGTTTGCCATCCGCCCCCAGGTATGCTACGACCTGCGCTTCCCGGTATGGAGCCGGAACACGGACGACTACGACCTGCTGGTCTATGTGGCCAACTGGCCCGAGGCGCGCATTGCAGCCTGGGATACCCTGCTCAGGGCCCGTGCCATCGAAAACATGGCCTTTGTACTCGGGGTAAACCGGGTGGGTTCCGACCCGAATGGCCTGAGCTATGTGGGGCATTCGGCCGCCTATGACCCGCTGGGCAAACAGTTGGCTTATTCGGAGCGGGAAGAAATTGTCAGGGTCCGGATCGACCGGGAGGAACTCGTGGCTTCCCGGAAGCAGCTGCGTTTCCTGGCAGACCGGGATTCCTTTACTCCCGGATGGTGAAAGTCTCTACTTTTTCCCAGTTTGCACGAAGTTCCACTGGGGCGGGATAGTGCGCCACGCGCTCCGGCTGCCGTCGTTCCAGGTAGCTGCCCGTATCCCATTTCCCATTGCCATTCGTATCAAAGACCACGCGAATGCGGTAGGTGTCCGGCCGGAGCCAGGGGAAACTCAACTCCCCCGCTTCCTGCACCGCCCGGCTGCGGATGACATTTCCGGACTGGTCGGTGATTTCCACAAGCATCGGGTAGGCGGTGGCCCCGGCGAGCTGGAGGCGCAGCGTCCCGAACTCCGTCGGGCTGCCCATGGTATACCGGTTCACCAGCGTATCGTTGGTGCCCCCGAAAAAGTCTGTAAGGACACCGGGGAACGCCCGGATGCTGTAAGTTTTCTCCCGCTGTTTTTCAAAGGCCAGGTACAGCCGGTTGTACGTAGTGTCCAGCCGGGCGCGGAATGGCACGGGCACGGTGTCCTGGTCTACCAGTTCCAACTGGCTCGTATCGCTGGCCACCAGAGGGAGGCTGGACTCCAGGTATACCGAGTCCAGGGGGGTGAGCTGCCCGCGTCCGGACCAGGATACCCGCAGGGAATCCCGGGGGACGTCCAGGGGCTTCACGGAAAAGGTGTCGATGCGTTCTTCCAGGTGCGGGTGGCGCAGGGTAAATACTATGGAATCCGGTTCCCAGGGGGTAAACCAGAAATTCAAACTGTCCTTGTCAGGTACCCGGGCCAGGAGCGTACGCACGCTGTCCGGCACAGGCGTCAGCAACTGGAGTTCCGGGGCCTCCCCGCCCGTATAGGGGAACAGGATCCGGTTGTCTGCCGCATAAGTGGGTTTCCGGGCGCTGTAGGCCGGGGTTTCCCGAAAGAGGGTCAGCACGTAGGTGGAATCGGTGGGCAGGGTGATGGTGTCCTCAACAAAGCCGATTTTATCCGCGTTCGGGTTAAAAACATTGTTTTTGGCCTCGTCGCGAAGGGCGAATAACTTGTACCGGCCGGCCTTGAGGTTTTCCAGGCGGAAGATCACCGCGCTGTCGAGCGTATTGGTGAGGTAATAGGGTGGTTTTTTATAAATGGTGGAATCCGTGTAGGCGCTGTCCAGTTCGTAGAGCATCACGCTGATAAACGGGTCCGGCTCCAGGTTATAAGCATCGCTCACCACCCCTGTCAGGCTCAGGGAATCGATGTAATCCCCGGTTGAAAACACATAGGTGAGGAGATTGTAGGGGTTCTGTTCGTTGTTATCCACCACGCTTTGGCCGAAGTTCAGCGTGTAGGTGGTGTTGGGCAGGAGCGTGTCGGTGATTTTCACCTGCAGGTATTTGGCTGTATTCCCCAGGGGGGTAACCTCCGGCGGGTATTTCAGGGGCGGGGAAATAATCAGCTGCTTATCGAGGTCCACCACGCGGATATACTCGTCAAAATACAGCCGGATGCGTTCGGCGTCGAAATTCGTGGTGCGGTTCGGGGGGTCGGCGCGCTCCAGCACCGGGGGGGTAACGTCCTTGGGTCCGCCGCTGGGGGTCCCGCGCCGGCCGCACTGGATGAGCGCCAGGACCAGGAAAAGGGCAAAAAAAGCTGCCGAAAGGCGACGGAGCATCTCCATAAACAGGCGTTAATCAGCCACAAAGAAACAACTAAATGCTGAAACGGGAAACTAGGGAACTGTTGCCAGGGCGGCGAGCAGCAGGGTTGTCCGGGATAATGGGGCAAAGGCCTCCACACAGGCCTCCAGGGTAGCCCCCGTGGTAATCACATCGTCCACAAGCAGGATGCGGCACCCTTCCAGTTCCCCCGGATTCCGCAGGGAAAAGGCCCCCCGGATCCCCTCCCAGCGGTTCCATCGGTTCCGGGTAGTCTGGGTTCGGGTATGGGCTGTCCGCAACAGGTGGCCTTCCGAGTAGCGCGCCCCCAGGTGGTCCGCTATCCGACGTGCAAACCGGGTACATTGGTTGTAGCCCCGTTGGCGGCGTTTGCGGGGGTGCAGCGGGACGGGCATAACCCAATCCAGGCATTGCAGTGCCGGTTCCGCACGGAGCTGCATCCCGTACCAGTCCCCGAACAGGTCCCCGAGTTGCTGCCTCCCCTGGTATTTGAGCTGGTGGATGAGGTTTTGGACGAGCCCGCCTGGGCTGTAAAACAAGAAGGCCGAAGTTTTTTCGACGGCCTTTTGTCCGAAAAATAGCCGGTCCACGGGGTTTTCAGACCGGAAATCGTACTCGGTCAGCGGCATTTCATCCCGACAAAATGCACACAAGAGGGACTCTCCCCGATATAAGTGCGCATTACATCCAAAACACCGGCAGGGTACCAGGAAGGTCTCTAGGTCATTTACTATTTTTGATACTTTGGCAAACATTTTAACCCGGTCAAACGTTAACCTACTGTAGCCTGCTCTGAATGAACCTCCAGGAGAAGACATTTAATTACAAGATTATATTCGCGGCCCTTGTGGCCGTTATTGTCGGGATCCTGATCGCGTTCTACTACAGCTATGCGCAATCCCAGACCGAAATCAACTATCTGGAACAGGAGAAAAACCTCCTGGTCAAGGACCTGACGCTCATGCAGACCGAGGTAGACCGGCTTTCCGCCCTGAACGAGGTCAATGAGATTGAATTGTCAGACAGCCGCGCACGCGTACAGACCCTGCTCGACTCGGTAGGTCGTTTGAACTACGATATTGCCAAGCTTCGCGAATATCGCAACGAACTCCGCAACCTGGAAGCACGTTTTGACAGCATCAAGTTGCGCAACAATTACCTGCAGTACACCAACCTGCAGATAACTGAGAAATACGAGGAAACCCGGAAGCAGATCGAGGAGCTCCGCGGGCGCAGCAGCAGCCTGGCCGAAGCGGAAGCCCTGTTGCGGGAGCGAAACCGGCAACTCAGCCAGGAGCTGCGCAGGAAAAGTTACCTGGTCCTGGAAAACCCGGAGGGCAGCGGGTTCCGCCTGAGGAACAACCGGCCCATCAAAACGAACAAGGCCTCCACCATCGAGAAATTGCGTGGGTGCGTCACCATTGTCGCCGACCCGAATGCCGGGGCCGAGGAGAAAGTCCTCTACCTGCAGTTCCTGGGGCCGGACATGGGCGTCATCGAAGACAACGCCAATATCGTTTCCGTCAACGGGAACATCTACAGCAAGCGGGTGGAGCTGATTTACGTGGGCGAGGAATTGAATGTTTGTGATTTCATCACCGTGCCCGAGGGATCCCTTCGGGAAGGGATCTACACCCTCAATGTCTTTGAGGACGAGAAACTGCTCAGCACTACCGAATTTCAGCTGAAGTAATTCGGCCGCATTTTCCCCTGAATATTCTATTTTTGCCCAATGGCAAAACAAGAAGACGACTTTAAACGGGTCATTTCCCATGCCAAGGAGTATGGGTACGTGGTCCAGTCGAGTGAAATATACGACGGGCTCAGCGCCGTATACGACTATGCGCAGAACGGGGCCGAACTCAAAAAGAACATACGGGAATACTGGTGGCAGGCCATGGTGCAGCTGCACGAGAACATCGTGGGCATCGACGCCGCCATCTTTATGCACCCCACCACCTGGAAGGCTTCCGGGCACGTGGATGCCTTCAACGACCCGCTCATCGACAACAAGGATTCCAAGAAACGCTACCGGGCCGACGTCCTGATTGAGGATTACGTGGCCAAACTGGAAGCGAAAGTGGAAAAGGAGGTGGATAAGGCCGCCAAACGGTTTGGGGACGCCTTCGACCGGGAACAATTCGTCACCACGCACCCGCGGGTGGTCCGGTACCTGGAACAGGCAGATACGATCGTCAAGCGGATGGCACGCTCCCTGGAACAGGAGGACCTGGCGGATGTTAAAGCGCTCATTGAGGAACTCGAAATCACCTGCCCGGTATCCGGCTCGCGTAACTGGACGGACGTCAAACAGTTCAACCTGATGTTTGGCACCAAGCTCGGGGCCAGTGCGGATTCTGCCATGGACCTGTACCTCCGCCCGGAAACCGCACAGGGGATCTTTGTCAATTTCCTCAATGTCCAGAAATCCGGGCGGATGAAAATCCCCTTTGGGATCGCACAGGTGGGGAAGGCCTTCCGGAATGAGATCGTCGCCCGCCAGTTTATCTTCCGGATGCGGGAATTCGAACAGATGGAGATGCAGTTCTTTATCCGGCCGGGCGAACAGAAAAAATGGTACGAGCACTGGAAGGAAGCCCGGATGCAGTGGCACCTGTCCCTCGGGCTGGGGGAGGAGAAATACCGTTTCCACGACCACGAGAAACTCGCCCACTACGCCGACGCGGCCGCCGACATCGAATTCCGGTTCCCCTTTGGCTTCAAGGAACTCGAAGGGATCCACTCCCGCACGGATTTTGACCTGGCCAACCACGAAAAATTTTCGGGTAAGAAACTCCAGTACTTCGACCCGGACCTGAACGAACACTATACGCCCTACGTGGTGGAGACCTCCATTGGCCTGGACCGGATGTTCCTGGCTGTATTTTCGCACTGCCTCCAGGAGGAGGACCTCGGCGACGGGAATACCCGGACGGTCTTGCGGCTCCCGGGGGTACTGGCACCTACCAAGGCGGCCATCCTGCCGCTGATCAAGCGGGACGGCCTGCCGGAACTCGCCCGGGAAATCCTGGACGATCTGAAATGGGATTTCAACGTACAGTACGACGAAAAGGATGCAGTCGGGCGGCGTTATCGACGTCAGGATGCAGCTGGGACACCCATTTGCATTACGGTAGACCACCAATCGCTCGAAGACCGGACCGTCACGCTCCGGTATCGCGACTCCATGGAACAGGTACGGGTACCCATCGACCAGGTCGGATCGATGATCGGCCGGGAAGTGCACATGAAGGAGTGGCTCCGGAAGCTATCCGGGGACTAGGCAGCTGAAAGCCCGTGCCGGGTTGATTTCCATTTACAAACTGGCGGTGAGCAAGACTCCCAGGTAGTAGTTGCGGTCGTTCCCGGGGTAGTAGTAGCGGGGGGCGGAACCCCCAAACCCCGTGGCGTTGATCAGGACGGAACTCGCATAACGGGTATTGGTCAGGTTGTTCACCCCAAATTCCAGACCCGCCCTTAACTGGCGCCCCAGCGGCAGTGTGTATCCGGATTGCAGGTTGACCAGCCCGTAGGCATCGCTGAACAGCGAATTGCTATCCGTTAGCGGGATGGGGTCCACATACTGATAGCTCCCGTTCACATACCAGCCGGCATCCCCGGCCAAACGCACCCCGGCGTACACCCGGTTCCTCGGGACCCCGGTCAGCCGGTTTCCCGAATAATCCAGGTCCTGGTCCGTAAAATCCCGGAAATTATGCGCATTCAGCGTGTAGGATAGAAAAGGGGTTACCGAGTAGCCGGACCCCGGACGGACCCGGTACTCCCAACTCACTTCCAGGCCGTTGTGCCGGGTACTTCCCGCATTCCTCCCAACGTACTGGTCCTGCCCCACGCGCTGGGCCACCAGCAAGTCACGGATATCCATAGTATAGGCAGCCGCCGTTACCTGCATCCGGGTGTCCCTGGAGGTCCAATGGACACCCGCTTCGTAATTCCACCCTTTTTCCTGCCCGATATCCGGGTTGATCTGTCCTTCCGGGCTGAGGGATTCCTCCAGGCTCGGGTTGCTGAAACCCCGGCTCACGTTCACGTAGGTAAAGAAAGCATCCCGCCATGAATACCTGAGGTCCAAACTGGGCAGCAAGACGGGGTCGAAGTCGCGGGCAGCAGAACGGTTGTCGCTCCCCTCCCCGGACAGATCCCGGAAATCGTACCGCGTATCGTTCAGGCCCAGGCCCACCCGGATCCCCAGGGCCCCTGTAGCCTGCCAGTCCAGGCTGCCGAACAGGAAATCCTGCCGGCGGAATTCCTTGTTGCTGCTGATTTGTTCCCCCTGCAGGCTGCCCTGCCCGTTATTTTCCTCATAGCGATTTTCGTAAGTCCCCCAGGAGTATTCGTCCCGGTACAGTTCCCCCCCGATGCGCGCGCGGACGGGCCTGTCGCCCAGGCGAAACCCCGTTTCCAGGACAGACCGCATCCCGAAGCCGGAGGTAAATTCGTCCAGGA
>CAXQQM010000120.1:0-5115 GCA_964226055.1 Robiginitalea sp.
CGGGATCTCGCTTATCCGCGCAGCTGCAAAGAATTACAAGGATGTCCTCTGCGTATCGGCCATGTCCGACTATGCACCCCTGCTGGAGGTGCTCGAGGACGGCGCGGGCACCACCACCCTGGAACAACGGCAGGCTTTTGCAGCCAATGCGTTCCAGGTATCCTCCCATTACGACACGGCCATCTTCAATTACTTCAACCGGCAGGCGGGAAAACAATCCCTGAAGATCAGCGTCCCGGAAGGGCGCGTATTGCGCTATGGGGAAAACCCGCACCAACAAGGGATTTTCTACGGGGATTTTGAGGCCCTCTTCGATCAGCTGCACGGCAAGGCCCTCTCCTACAACAACCTGCTGGATATCGATGCCGCAGTAAACCTGATGGAAGAATTCCGGGAAGACGACCCCACCTTTGCAATCCTGAAACACAACAACGCCTGCGGCCTGGCCACCCGGGATACGCTGAGCGATGCCTACCGGGATGCCCTGGCCGGCGACCCGGTTTCAGCATTTGGGGGTATCCTGATCTGCAACCGCCCGATGGATGCCGACACGGCCACACAGGTACACGAACTCTTCTGCGAAGTGGTCATCGCCCCCGCTTTCGAGGCGGACGCCCTGGCCATCCTGAAGGGGAAGAAAAACAGGATCCTCCTGGTCCAGAAACCCCTGCCCCTGCCGGAAGGCCAGGTCCGCACCTGCCTGAACGGCATCCTCTACCAGGAGAAAGATTCCAAAACCGACCAGGCTGCCGACCTCGATTTTGTGACGGGGAAACGCCCCACCTCCTCCGAGCTGGACGACCTGCTCTTTGCATCCCGCATCTGTAAGCACACCAAGTCCAATACGATCGTGTTGGCGAAAAACCGGCAGCTATGCGCCAGCGGTACCGGGCAGACTTCCCGCGTGGATGCGCTGAACCAGGCCATCCACAAGGCAGGGAGCTTTGGCTTTGACCTCAATGGGGCGGTCATGGCCAGCGATGCCTTCTTCCCGTTTCCGGATTGCGTGGAAATTGCCGGGAAAGCCGGGGTAACCGCCGTGATCCAACCGGGAGGCTCCATCAAGGACCAGTTGAGCATCGATTATTGCAACGAAAATGGAATTGCAATGGTAATGACTGGCACACGTCATTTTAAGCATTAATTTTACTACTTTTATCGATAAATTTTGCCCGTTCACCGGGACACCAAACAGCTAGCCAATGGGTTTTTTTGATTTCTTGACCGAGGAAATAGCCATTGACCTCGGTACCGCCAACACCCTGATCATACACGATGACAAGGTGGTGGTGGACAGCCCCTCCATCGTAGCCCGGGACCGGATTTCCGGGAAGATCATCGCCGTGGGCCGCGAGGCGAACATGATGCAGGGGAAAACCCATGAAAACATCAAAACCATCCGCCCGCTCAAGGACGGGGTTATCGCCGATTTCGACGCCTCGGAGAAGATGATCAATATGTTCATCAAGAATATCCCGGCCCTGAAAAAGAAATGGTTCCCGCCGGCCCTGCGAATGGTCATCTGCATCCCGTCGGGGATAACCGAAGTGGAGATGCGGGCCGTCAAGGAATCCGCCGAACGGGTAAACGGCAAGGAGGTCTACCTCATCCACGAACCCATGGCTGCTGCTATCGGGATCGGGCTGGACATCATGCAACCCAAGGGGAACATGATCGTCGATATCGGTGGGGGGACCACCGAGATTGCCGTGATCGCCCTTGGGGGGATCGTCTGCGACAAATCGGTTAAAATTGCCGGGGACGTCTTTACCAACGACATTATCTATTACATGCGGACGCAGCACAACCTCTATGTGGGGGAGAGCACGGCCGAGAACATTAAAATACAAATCGGATCGGCCACCGAGGACCTGCAGTCGCCCCCGGATGAAATGTCCGTACAGGGCCGCGACCTGCTAACCGGGAAACCCAAACAGGTATCGATCTCCTACCGGGAAATCGCCAAGGCACTGGACAAGTCGATCTTGCGCGTGGAAGACGCCGTGATGGAAACCCTCTCGCAAACCCCGCCCGAACTGGCTGCGGATATCTACAACACGGGGATTTACCTGGCTGGTGGCGGTTCGATGCTCCGGGGGCTCGACCGGCGGCTTTCCCAGAAAACGGACCTGCCGGTCTATATCGCAGAGGACCCGCTCCGTGCCGTGGTCCGTGGCACCGGGATCGCCCTGAAAAACCTGGAGCGCTACAAGAGCATCCTCATCAAATAAAACGACCCGGGGCCGGGCCCCGGCAGTTCAATAAAGCAGCATGCAGCGGATTATCAATTTCATCCTCCGGAACCGATCCTCCCTGCTTTACCTGTTCCTGCTGGCTGTAGCCCTGTTGCTAACCGTTCAAAACAACGCCCTGCACCGTTCCCGCTATTTCAACTCGGCCAACTGGCTGACCGGCTCGGTATATAGTGCCTCTGCCTCGGTGACCGATTACTTTGGCCTGCGGCAGGAAAACGACAAACTCCTGGAGGAAAACCGGAGGTTGCGCATGTGGTTGTTCAATTCCGAAGCCCGGGATTCCATGGAACTGGATACCTCGGGTCTGGATTATCAGGTGATGACTGCCTCGATCATAAAAAACAGCTATTCGGAGCCCGACAATTACATCACCATCGACAAAGGCCGCGCGGACAGCGTGGACCAGGACATGGGGGTGATCACCTCGCGGGGGATCCTGGGAATCGTGGAAAAAGCCAGTAGGAACTACGCCTCGGTGCAAAGTATCCTGAATTCAAAATCGAATATCAATGCCAAGTTAGCCGGGACGGATTACTTTGGTTCCCTGACCTGGGACAGCCGGGATTACCAACTCGTGCAACTCGAAGACATCCCCCGCCTGGTCCCCTTGCAGGAAGGAGATACAATCGTTACCGGGGCCATGTCGAGTATTTTTCCCGAGAATATTCCCATCGGGACAATCGAACGGTTTTCCCTTACCGAATCACAGAGTTTTTACCAGATCGATGTTCGGTTGTTCAACGACATGACCAACCTGAAACAAGTCTACCTGATCCGCCACCGGGATCGGGATGAAATCCTCCAACTGGAATCCGACGTGGCCAATGACCTATAATTATCTCCTTGCCGGTATCCGATTCATTGCGCTGGTCCTGGTACAGGTTCTGGTCTTCAACCGCATGAACCTGTTCGGGTTTGTAAACCCGATGGTCTATATCCTGTTCCTCTACTGGTACCCGGTAAGGGAGAACCGCACCGCCCTCATACTGGCCGCATTCCTGCTGGGCTTTACCGTAGATCTGTTTTCGGACACCATGGCCCTGCATACCATTGCCGCCCTGACAACCGCCTTCCTCCGGTATCCGCTCATGCGATTTGTTTTCGGGGTCAATATGGAATTCCAGAATTTCCGGCTTTCGAACTCCACACAGGTACAACAATTCACGTTTTTAGCGTTATTGGTAGTGTTACACCACCTGGTATTCTTTGCGTTCGAAATTTTTAGTTTGTCGAATTTGCTGTTAATTTTGAAACGGGTGGTCCTTACGGGGCTCAGCACATTTGTGTTCTCGGTTTTGCTGGCATCCCTGTTTGCGATTCGGAGGGAGTAACCCCCCGGGAATATGGGGGCGCTCTCCAAAGCAGCGGGAATGATCCGAAACGATCCGGCGACCCGTATCTGATATAATTAGTAATTAACCGCATCCTCCCGAGATGAAAAAGCTAGTGCTTTCATCCATTATCGTCCTGATCGGGCTGACGTTCATCGGCAGGCTGTCCTATTTGCAGTTGTTGCGTTTCTCCCCGGACCAGATCCTGGAAGACCCGGCCATCAAAGTCGTTTACGACTACCCGGAACGGGGATACATATACGACCGAAACGGCGACCTGCTGGTAGCCAACCAGCCTGCGTATGATGTGATGGTGATCCCCCGGGAGGTGGAACCCCTGGATACCCTGGAATTCTGTTCCCTGCTGGGAATCGACCGGGACCGGTTTGTCTCCCAACTGGAAAAGGCACGGGTGTACTCCCCCCGCCTCCCCTCGGTGTTGGTGCCCCAGTTGTCCAAGGAGGATTATGCCGGGCTGCAGGAAAAAATGCGGAAATACAAGGGGTTCTACATTGAGAAACGCTCCCTGAGGGACTATCGGACAGAGGCTGCGGCCAATGTCCTCGGGTATATCAGCGAGGTCAACGAATGGGACCTGCAAAAGAACCCGTATTACGAACAGGGCGAACTTACGGGCCGGACCGGAATCGAGAAACAGTACGAGGAAATCCTCCGCGGCCGGAAGGGCGTAAAGGTCATACAGAAGGATCGTTTCAACCGGGAGATTGGCCCCTACAAGGACGGGGCACTCGACACGCTGCCCCAGCCGGGTACGGAAATCCGAATTACCCTGGACAAGCAATTGCAGGAATACGGGGAACGCCTGATGAAAGGCAAGCGGGGCGGCATCGTGGCCATCGAACCCGCAACGGGCGAAGTCCTTGCCCTGATTTCCGGGCCTACCTACGATCCCGCCCTGCTCGTGGGACGGGAACGCTCCAGGAATTACAGCGCCCTGCATTACGACACCATCTCCAAGCCCACCTGGGACCGGGCCATCCTGGCGCAACCTTCGCCCGGGTCTCCGTTTAAGACCCTCAATGCGCTGGTCGCCCTGCAGGAAGGCGTGATCTCCCCGGAAACCACCTTCCGGTGCTACCACGGCTTTTACGTGGGCAACAAGCTTCGCGGGTGCCACTGCGGGGGCGGGTTGCGGACGATGAATAGCGGAATCTACAAATCCTGCAATGCCTATTTTGCAGGTACCTTCCGGAAGTTCTACGACAGCTACGAAACCACGGATGCTGCCATGGACGTATGGGAAAAGCATATGAGGAGCTTCGGCCTCGGGGACTTCCTGGGGTACGATTTGCCCACGGGTGCAAGGGGACGGGTCCCCAACAAGGAATACTACGACCGGGTCTACGGGGATGGGCGGTGGAGCTCCACCTATATCATTTCCAACTCCATCGGCCAGGGCGAGGTTGCGGCCACCCCCATCCAACTGGCCAACATGACCGCGGCCATTGCCAACCGCGGCTGGTACTATACACCCCACCTGATCAAGGAAGTGGGAGGCCAGTCCATCG
>CAXQQM010000121.1:0-22385 GCA_964226055.1 Robiginitalea sp.
GATATGTCTATACGGCAAACAACCAGCCGGACAGTCCGGGGGCCGGTATCATCCCGGGGTATGCTCTGCCGGAACACCGCGCCAAACGCATTGAGGCCTGGCTGGATTCCAGAACCGACTGGGATGCAGCGGGCGTGGCGGACATGCTCCTGGATGTCACCTCGCCGGTGGATGCGGCTGTGATCGCCGACCTGTCCCGGCACCTGGATATCACCACACTCAACGACAGCCAGACCGAATGTGTGGATGCCCTGAATAACTGGGATGCCAACTACGGGGTTGAAAAAAGGGAAGCCTTGCTATTCCACAGGTGGGTATACCACTTCCTCCGGGAAACATTTGCCGATGAATTGGGGAAAGAAGGGTTTGAATCGCTGTTGCAGACCCACCTGGTCAAAAAACTGATTGCCCGGATGGCATCGAAGGAAAGCTCGGTTTGGTGGGACGATGTCCGGACGGAGGAGGTTACCGAGACGAAAACGGAGATCATCAGTCGTTCCTTCCGGATGGCCATGGCTTCGGTGGAGGCCGATTTAGGTGCAGATTCAGAAAATTGGCGATGGGGCAGCGTCCACCAGCTGGAAATCCGTCACGCGATGGGCAGTGTCCCTGCCCTGGGGTGGCTGCTCAATGTCGGGCCGCACGATGTACCCGGCTCCCGGGAGGTTATCAACAACCTGGCTTTCGTGTATGACTCTACCGGTGTCTATCCGGTGAATTCAGGCCCTTCCACCCGACGGGTTATCGATTTTTCGGATCCGGGGGGAAGTATGAGCATCCTGCCTACCGGGCAATCCGGCAACCCGTTCAGCCCGCACTACAAGGACCAGGCTGTGCGTTTCGCCTCCGGGGAATACCGCCCGATGTTGTTGGATACGGAGGATATCCGGGAAGCCGTGGAGAATACGCTCCGTCTGATTCCCGAATAACGGGAGGTGGGCATTTTATGGGTCTATCGATTTATCTGCTATATTTAAGCTTGGATAGCTAGTCAATTTTTCATGTCGGAAACCTTTTGTAGTGGGCCCACCTCGCAAACTTACAGGCGCTTATTCCTGTTTCTGGCAATTTGCATCCTGACATCGACCCACATCCGGGCCCAGCAGCCGCCTGACACGCTCCGCATTGACTTCGCCTTTACCGGGATGAAACCCGTCGATGCCCTGAAGGAGCTCTCCAGGCAACAGCAGCTAACCATCTTCTATGTGGACGAGTGGCTGCCGGATGCGCCCCTGAGCCGTTCCTACCGGGAGGCTACCCTGGAGGAGATCCTCGATGACCTCCTGGCAGGTACTGAACTCAATTATTTCCGGTACGACTCCCAAACGATTGTCCTGACCCGGAATAGCCGGATATACGACGAGCTGCCGGATGGCTTTTTCGGAAAGCCGGTTGCCCGAACGCCGGAAAACGACCAACCCGTAAGGCCCCCGGCGCCCCTGCCGATATTTGTAAACGAGGAATCCCTTCCCGGGGAAATGCAGGTGGAAACTATCCGTATCGGGAGGCAATCCACCGGCCAGGCCGGGGAGACCTTTACGCTTGAAGGATATGTCCGGGAGCGGGAGTCGGGGATGCCGGTTCCGGATGTCGCTATCCTGATTACCAACCGGGGCCGGGGTATGGCAACCGATGCCAGCGGGTATTACCGGTTGGAGTTGCCCCCCGGTGTCCAGGAGTTGCGGACGCGTTTTATCGGTATGGAACCCATCCGCAAGCAGGTGATCCTCTATAACAGCGGCCAATTGGACCTTTTGGTGGAAGAGGCCGTGGAACAGCTCGATGAAGTGGTCGTGGAGGCCGATGCCGACCGGAACGTGGAAGCCGTAACAGCGGGTACGGACCGGATTGATTCCGAGGAGAGCAAGGATATCCCCCTGGTGCTGGGCGAACGCAACCTGCTCGAGGTGGCCGCCTCCCTGCCGGGGATTTCAAAGGCCGGGGAAGGCGCTACGGGGTTGAACGTCCGAGGCGGCCGTACCGACCAGAACCAGTTCCTGCTCAACCACGCCCTGGTTTACAACCCGACGCATTTTTTCGGGATTTTCCAGGCACTCAACCCGTTTGTAACCGAGAGCGTGGATATTTACAAAGGGTCCATCCCAGTGGAATTCGGGGGCCGGCTCAGTGCCGTGTTCGATATCCGCACGGTGGACGGGGACACCCTGGACCTCCGGGGCGAGGGGTCAGTAGGCCCGGTTACGGCCAACCTGGCCTTTGAAATCCCTGTAAACAAGGGGCGCTCTTCCCTGGTCCTGGGCGGTCGCGGCGCCTATTCCGACTGGATCCTGCGATCTGTTGGGGAAGAGCGGCTAAGCGGTACAGAGGCATCTTTCTATGATTTTATTGCCACCTACACGGACCGGATTAACTCCCGGAACCAATTGAAAGCCACGGCCTACTACAGCAAGGACCGATTCAGCATTACCCGGGATTCCCTGGTAGGCTACAGTAACCGGGCAGCCTCCGTAGCCTGGAACCACACCTTTGACGAGCGGAACCTCGCTACGTTTACGCTGGCCAACAGCCGCTACGCCTTTGACATCGGTTTCGACGGGGAGGCAAACACGGATTTTGACCTGGGGTATTCCGTGGAGGAGACCGAGCTCAGGGCCTGGAACCGATTCCGGATGAGCGACCGCCACCAGCTTACCTATGGCCTGGCGGCCAAATACTATCGGGTCAACCCCGGAAGCCGGTCGCCAGCCGGCCCGGATTCCGATGTGGAGCGCACCAGCATCCCCAGGGAGCAGGCATTGGAAGGGGGGCTTTTCCTTTCGGACCGTTTTACCGTAAGCGACCGCCTGGAACTGGAGGCCGGCGTGCGGTATTCCTTTTTCGGCGCATTGGGCCCCTCCCGGCAGCGGGAGTATCCGGAGGACCAGCCGCGGAACCCGGGTACTGCCACGGATACGCTTTCCTTTGGTAGCGGGGAATTCGTCAAAACCTATGGCGGGCCCGAGATCCGCGCTTCGGCCCGTTACCTGCTGGCTCCCGACCTGTCCCTGCGCGCAGGGTACAGCAATATGTACCAGTACATCCATACCCTGACAAACACCACGACTGTTTCGCCAATCGATACCTGGAAACTCAGTGACTACAACATCCGCCCCCAGAAATCCCGGCAGGTGAGCCTCGGGGTCTTTAAAAACATCAATGATGCCGAGATTGAGGTCAGCCTGGAGGGCTATTACAAATGGTCGGAGGATGTCCTGGACTTTAAGACAGGCGCCCGGCTGCTCCTGAACGAGGAAGTGGAAACCGAGGTGGTTCAAGGGGATGGCCAGGCCTACGGATTGGAATTCCTCATCCGCAGGAACCGGGGCAGGCTCAATGGATGGCTGGGGTATACCTACAGCCGGACCCGGGTACGCTTTGACAGCCCGTACCCTTCGGAGCAGATCAATGAGGGGGAGTTTTTCCCGGCAAACTTCGACCGGCCCCACGACCTCAGCCTGGTGGCGAATTACCGGTTTACCCGCCGGTACAGCCTGTCGATGAATTTCTCCTACCAAACGGGGCGCCCTGTGACGTATCCGGTAGGCCAGTATTATTTCAACAACTCCGAATACGTGCTTTACAGCGACAGGAACAAATTCCGGATCCCGGATTATATCCGCCTGGACCTGGGCATCAATATCGAGGGGAACCACCGAAAGGAAAAGCTCGCCCACAGTTTCTGGACCATTTCGGTGTACAATGTACTGGGCAGGAGCAATCCGTATTCCGTCTATTTTGTATCCGAGGGAGGGGAAGTGAAAGCCCTGCAGAGTTCCATTTTCGCCATTCCGATCCCGTCTATCACCTATAATTTCAAGTTTTGATCCCCATCGCTAACATATCGTCCCAAATAAGACCTTCGCCAGAAAGGAAGTCACCGGCATCCGGGGATATTTTCACCAGGCTAGTACGGATCCTGCGTTTGGCTGCCTGGTTGCCGGCCCTGCTGACCACGATCCTCCTGGGCTGTGTGGAAGAGGTTGAGATTGAAACGGATGATGAAAGTATCCAACAGGCGCGCAATGCGCTGGTGGTAGAGGCAACCCTCACGGATGAGGAACGCACCCAGGAGGTAGTGCTTTCACGCGCGGCGGATTTTGAGAACGACAGCATCGTGGATTTTGATATCGAGGACCCGAGTACTTACATCATCCCCGACCTGGACCCGGAAACCCGCCCAATCCTTTACGAATCCGGGGCTACCGTGGCGGTGACAGATGACTCCGGGGCAACGTATCCTTTTGTGGAAGGCGATCCCGGCAGGTATTTCTCCCAGGCACCCTTTGCCGCCCAGCCCGGACGCAGTTATCAATTGCGGATTACGCTCCGGGGCGGCCAGCGGATCGTCTCAGAATTGGAAACCCTGGCCGGATCAGCTTCCCTGGACGGCCTGCGTGCGGAACGCGCCAGCGACCCGTTGCAGGGAGAGGGCATCCGCTTTCTGGTGGACGGCACGTCCAACGGCGGTTCGGATGCATTTTTCCGGTACACCTTCGAGGAAACCTTCCGGGTTGTAGCCCCGCTTTGGAGCCCGCAGGAATTCGTACTCAGCAATTACGACCCATGTGCCGACCCGGTGGAATACACCCTGGAAATCGTCAACCGGACGGAGGAAAACCAGGTCTGTTACCGTACCGAAGCCTCCGCCGCGATTGTCCAGGCCTCTACCGCGGGCCTCACCGGCGGGCGGTTGCGGAATTTTCCGGTGCACTTCCTCTCCCGGGAAACCTATAAAATTGCCGAACGCTACAGTATCCGGGTGCGCCAACTGGTCGAAAGCCGTGGGGCGTATTCGTACTATGACCGCCTGCGGAATTTCTCCCAGGAAGGGAATGTTTTTGCCCAGGTCCAGCCGGGATTCCTCCAGGGCAACCTCCAACCGGAAGGGGAGGCCTCCCTGCTGGTGATCGGGTATTTCTCGGTAGCCTCGGTCAGCGAAGAACGTATTTTCCTGGATTACGAGGATTTTTTCCCCGGGGAACCCGAACCTCCGTTTCTCGTGCCCTGTTCGCTATTATCTTCCCCTGAGGCCCATCCCACCTATTGCCCGGCGGTACCGGTCCTGGGAGGATCGGGGGGCGGCTGCCCGCTTTCCGTAATTGAGTTGCTGGACCTGGGGGGCCTGATCAGCTATTACTCGGATAACAATGAAACCGTGGTGACTTCCTGCGCCGGTCCCCATGTTTACGTTCCCCGGGTGTGTGGGGACTGCACGGTGTTGGGGAGCAACCAGGTCCCGGATTTTTGGATTGAATGAGCTGAAACCTATGGAGTTGAAAAGACATATCGTTGCTGTATTCCTCGCAGGGGGCCTGTTAATGCCTGCTATGACCACTGCGCAGGTAGTGATCAGGGACCAGGCCGAAAATGAGGTCCTTCGGTCCACCCCCCTGGAGACGCTTTACCTCCACACAAGCGCTACACTCCTCTTTCCGGGCGAATACCTGTATTTCAGCCTGTACTGCATCGACATGCAGACCTACCGGCTGAGTACGTCCAGCGCGCTGGCCTATGTGCAGCTTACCGGGGAGGATGGCGTGGTATACCTGCGGAAAAAAGTCCGCCTGAGGCGGGGGCGCGGGCAGGGGGAATTGTTCCTCGGCACGGAAATCCCCTCCGGGGCGTATAAACTGGTGGCTTATACCAACTGGATGCGAAACGGGGGAAGGCAACAGGCATTTATGGCGGACGTCACCGTGATCAACCCCTATCGCCAGGATCAGTCGGCTCTGAGGGGTAACGGGTCCGGATCGGAAGATATGACAGGGGGAGATACGCCAATTGCGTCTCCGGGATCCGATTCGGGCCTTGCGGCACGGGCTGTTGCCCGGGTAGGGGCCGAAGGCCTTGAACTGGAAACGGATACGACGGTGTACGGCCCCCGAGACCCGGTGACCCTGAGGCTCAGGAATTACCGGGGTGCCCGGGGACACGGCTATTATTCGATCAGTGTTGCAAAAGTCCCGGACCTGCCTGCCGTCCCGGTACTGACAGCTGAAGCCTACTCGGAGAAGTACCCGGGCATGCTCCGGCAGATACCCCAGGGGGTGGGGGACACGGTAGTTCTTCCCGAGCAACGGGGGGAATTGATTGGCGGGCAGTTGCTGGAAAGCCAGGGCTTAACGTCGGTAGCTGGCGCCTGGTTGGGGTTGTCATTTCCGAGGGACAACTTCCAGCTGAAAATGGCGCGGACGGACCCGGCGGGCAGGTTTTTCACTTATCTGGTGACCCCTTTTACCGGTTCTAAATGGATTGCGCAGGTCCTGGATTCCACCCGGGGGAGCTATACGATCCGCTCATTTACGGCCTGGGAAAATTACGAACCTGAAAATTTTAGGTCCATTACGATCGATTCGAGCATGGCTGGGGCGATTCGTCAAAGGAGTATCCACAATCAAATCGCCAACAGCTATAATGAAATTACACCGGATACTGTAGTGTCTCTGGGAGAAGAGGATCCCTATTTCGGGGAAATACCAACAGTTTACGACCTGGATGAATTCACGCGCTTCCCCACGCTCCGGGAGACCCTGGTCGAAATTGTCCAGCACGTCTGGATACGGCGGGAAACAGACGGGAGCCGGACCTTTTGGGTGCGCGCCCCCCTGGACCCCGCGGGGAGCGAGTATACGGAAGACCCTCCCCTGGTTACCGTCGACGGTGTCCTGGTTGCAGACCACGATGCGCTCCTGGACTTTGATGCGCGCCGCATCCGCCGCATCCGGGTTCTCCGTGAGAAGAAAAGGCTTGAAAACAGAACCTATCAGGGCATGGTAGCCATTGAAACTCTTGGGGGGGATTATGCAGACAACTGGTCGTCTCCCTCCGGCCAGGTATTTCCCTATGAACCCCCGGCCCCGGTCAAGAGTTATTACCGCCAGGGGGAGGGGCCGCCCCACCACCCGGACTTCCGCTACCTGTTGCTATGGGAACCCCAGGTGGAACTGGAAACCCCATTGCTGGAATTCCAATTCCGCACTTCGGATGTGCCCGGTACCTACCGGATTCGCCTGGAAGGATTTACCACCTATGGCAAACCTGTAACCCTGGTCGGCTACCTGGAAGTAACCGGCCGCAGATAAACCTCGCGGAGAAGCCAAATCCGGTGATTGGTGCGCTGCAGGTTCTTTTCAGCCCCCAACTTTAGATTTGGCCAAAAACGGATGCTAGCAAAGGTATACGGCTGTGCCGTCCTGGGTATCGACGCCCTGCCAGTCGCCATTGAAGTTAATATCAACCCGGGCATCGGATACCACCTGGTGGGCCTGCCCGACAATGCCATTCGGGAGAGCAATTACCGGATTGCCGCCGCCCTGGGCAACCACGGTTTTCGCATCCCCGGAAAAAAAATCACCATCAACATGGCACCGGCCGATTTGCGCAAGGAGGGTTCTGCCTACGACCTGCCATTGGCATTGGGGATCCTGGTGGCCTCCGGCCAGCTCCAGGCGGACGGGATGGAAGGCTTTATGCTGATGGGTGAACTTTCACTGGATGGGGAATTGCAGCCTTTGAAAGGTGCGCTATCCATGGCGTTGCAGGCCAGGGAGGCGGGCTTCCAATACCTGATCCTGCCTGCTGTGAATGCATTTGAAGCTGCTGTAGTGAAAGGACTCTGCGTACTGGGTGCCCGGGCGCTGCCGGAAGTTATCGAACATTTTCGCGGCGGGAAACCCCTGGAGCAGGTGCGGGCCCCGGACTTTCCCCAGGGGCAGCGACGGGCTGCAACCCCTCCCGATTTCAGGGAGGTGAGGGGGCAGGAAACGGTCAAACGCTGTATGGAGATAGCTGCGGCAGGCGGACACAATGTATTGTTGATAGGACCGCCGGGATCCGGGAAAACCATGTTGGCCAGGCGCCTTTCCGGAATCCTGCCACCCATGACCCGGGAAGAGGCCCTGGAAACTACCAAAATCCACAGTGTGTCCTCAGTACAACCTTCCGGTGGCCTCCTCGGCGAGCGTCCGTTTCGCAGCCCGCACCACACGATATCGGATGTGGCACTTGTGGGGGGTGGGGCCTATCCGCAACCGGGCGAAATTTCCCTGGCCCACAATGGGGTGCTATTTCTCGATGAGCTCCCGGAATTCAAGCGGCAGGTACTCGAAGTCATGCGTCAACCCCTGGAAGACCGGGTCATCACGATTTCCCGTTCCCGTTTTCGCATCACCTATCCCTGCAGTTTTATGCTTGTGGCCAGCATGAACCCTACCCCCGGAGGGCATTTCCCCGACGAGCCCGGGGGGCGAGGCGTCCAGGAATCGGAAATGCGTAAATACCTCGGGCGCATATCGGGGCCGTTGCTGGATCGCATCGACCTGCATATGGAGGTCCGGCCGGTGCCGTTCCAAAAATTGTCCGATTCCCGGAGCGGGGAAAGCAGTGAAGCTATCCGCAATCGGGTAGTGCGTGCCCGGGAAGTACAGGGACACCGGCTGTCGGGAACCCGGGCCCACTGCAATGCGCAGATGGACGTCCGGATGATTCGCAAATATTGCCACATTGGGGCCGGCCCAAGGAAACTCCTCGCCAGGGCAATGGACCGGCTACACCTCTCCGCAAGGGCCCACGACCGGATCCTCAAGGTAGCCCGGACTATTGCGGATCTGCAGGGCAGGGATGCCATAGAGGAAGCCGAAATTGCGGAAGCCATCCAATATCGCAGCCTGGACCGTTTGGGCCGGCCGGGAAGCGATTGGTAACCTTTTTTGCCATGTTGAAATGGAAAAATCCGGGTTTCGAACCGCATGAATGTAATATTCCACGGTTGAATGGGTTATTAACTAAGAGGAAATCTTTATTTTCAACCCAAATCCAGAGATGAACTTACCAATGTGGCGTATCAAAATCGCTGTAAGTACCTTTATCCTGATCCTGATTCTCGGGGCATCCCTGGGAACTTCTGGCCCTGTAGCGGATCGCAAGCCCGGGAATTCAAAAGAGGAAACCGCCGCCCACAAGGAGGCGTACAACCAAATGGAGGCTGTCCGTTTCCGGAAAAGTCGCGCTGAGGTAGCCGCAGCTGTTGGCCGTTATTTCGAAAAGGCACTGGCCTCGGGGGATATCGTTGGGGCGGGGGTAAGCATTGTACTCGGCGACAGCGTCCTCCTCAGTGAAGGATACGGTTTCCGCAACAGTTACCAGGCGGATCCCGTGGATGCCCGTACGGTTTTCAGGCTGGGTTCGCTTTCCAAGGGCTTTGCCGGCATCCTGGCCGCCAATTTGGCCGACCGGCAGTTGCTATCTCCCGAAGACCCGGTAATCCAATATATCCCGGAATTTCGGTTTGGGGGAGCGGGGCATACCCGGGGCGTCAACCTCGGCCACCTGCTGACCCATACTTCCGGAGCCCCCTATCACAGTTATACGAACCTTGTGGAAGCCGGTCTGGACCTGACGGAAATCGCCGGGCGCTTTAACCAGGTTACGCCTATCGGAGAGCCCGGTTCGGTATACAGTTACCAGAATGCGCTTTTTGCACTTTCCGGGGAAATTATGGAGCGGATTACCGGGCAGCCCATCGGCCGCTTGCTCGAAGAGCGGTTTTTCAAGCCGCTGGAAATGTGTGCCACCGGCACGGATCACGAATCACTCCTGGAGGCCGTGAATATTGCCATGCCCCATACAAAGCGTCGTAGAGGCTGGCGCCCCCGGAAGCTGACAGACAACTATTACAACGCCATTGCGGCGGGCGGAATCAATGCCAGTGCCCGCGACATGGCCCAATGGATGCACCTGTTGCTGGGTCGGTATCCGGAAACCCTCAGTGAGGGCGCGCGGCAAATCGCATTTAAACCCCGGGTTGAAATTCCGGGTCGCAGTAAGTACTACCAACGTTGGCCCGGGCATGTTTCTTCACATTACGGGTTTGGCTGGCGTATCCATAAATTTGTCGAGAGCGAGTCGGGACAATTGCAGACCATCCTGCACCACGGTGGCAGCGTCAACGGGTTTCGCAATGAAATTGCCCTCTACCCCGAATCGGAGCTGGGAATCTGCGTCCTGTTGAACAGCCATTCCAGGATAGCCTCCCACGTGATTCCCGATCTCTATGAAATTGTACAGGAAATCCACTATCGGGAAGATGCCCAACTCGCATTAAACCATTGAATACTTAAAAAAACAACAACCAACCGATCCAGGGGCGTCTGACGTCTTAAAACGTCTGTTCGCATACCTGGTCCAGATGGCTGTTGCGATCCGTGAACGGGTTGTTTCGGGGGCGGTTACCTATGTATTTTTAACAGGGTATCCGCAGCCAAAATAGAAGAAAAAGAAGAAAATTCCTACATTTTTCGATAAACGGTTAACCCCCTATCGCCGAAATTCTTTCAAGATGAAGGGAATCAACCGATTACCTTTCGCAGGGCTTTGTCAAAGGCAGCTACCTCCTCCATCCGACCCGTACTGATGCGCGCCCAATCGTAGAGCGGGGGGAAGGGCCGCCCGATCAGGACACCCTCAGACTCCATCCGGGACTGGAGGGTCCGGATGTCCATGCCGCTTTTGAAAAAGACAAAGTTCGTATGGGATTTTACGGCCGGCAGGCCGAGATCCTCAAGGGTGGCGTAGATGCGTTCTTTGGCCATTTCATTCTGTTGCAGGCTTTGCTTGTAGAACTGCTCATCGCCCAGGGCTGCTTCGGCCGCTATCAGGGCCGGCGTGCCGGTATGGGCCATCAGTGCCCCGCGCAGCCGGCTGGCAATATCCGGACGTGCAATCAGGTAGCCGATACGAAAACCCGCAAGTCCGTATACCTTGGAAAAAGTCCGGGAAACGATCACGTTCCACCCTTCCCGGACAAGCTCTACCATGGAGGGGTAGTCGGGTTCGGTAATGTAGTCGAAATAAGCCTCGTCGCTGAAAATAACCGCTTTACCATCCATGGAGGTGCAAAAATCGCGAAGCGCTCCGCCATCCACAATGGTCCCGGATGGGTTGTTTGGGTTACAGAGGAAAATAAGCCGGGTTTTGGAAGTTACCCGTCGCGCCATGGCATTCAGGTCGTGCGCCAGCTTGTCATCCAGGGGGACCCGGTGGACATAAGCGCCGAAGTGCTCCGCATACCGCAGCAAGGCCTGGAAAGTGGGGTCGGCGGCGATGATTTCCCCATTGTTCAGGCCGTACACCAGACCTGTGGCATTGAGGCCTTCTGTGGAGCCCCCTGTGAGGACCACACAAGATTCCGGGACTTCTTCCCGGGAGGCAATCGCAGCTACCAGGGGGGCCATATAGGAAAATGGGTACCGGCACCCCAGGTCCATCCGCTCGTTGAGGGCCTGCCTGACCCGCTCCGACGGCCCGAACGGGTTTTCGTTTGAACTCAGGCGGATCGGGCCCTTTAAATGGATGGAACGGTTTTCACCCCGCGATCCCCGAACCAGTTGCGGGGTGCCCCCCAGGAGTGCGAACCCCCCGCCCAGGGCCACCGTCCGGAGCCAGTTTCTTCTGTCGGTTGTGGTCATAAATTGCAGTTATTAGATATGGTGGTTGATAATTGCAATTAAGATACAAATTAATGCGGGGTCGGGGCCATGCCGGCATTTGCCCGTTTGACAATAAAAAACCGGGGGCACCTGAAATTGGGGCCCCCGGGTATTTGAAGCGGATTAAAAATAAACGGTTAGAGCCTGAAAATGGTATTGCTGAAGAGGATGGCCACCATCAGGACCACCATGGCCAGGTTCACCGTGATGGCGATTACTTTCTTTTCGGTCAGGGGCTCGTGCATGCCTTTGACGATATAGATTGTCCCCATAATCCCGAGGCACCCGGAAAGGACAATCGGGAACCCGAACAGGTAACGGGAGACAGCCGGGTGGATATTGACCATGATCGCCAGGGCTGCAAAAGTCAGCAGGATCAGGATCAGTTTGCTCATCCGGTAGGAGCGTTCGGTAAATTTAATTTCGGCATCCATAAGCATTGATTTAAGGGTTAAACAACTTTGATGTTGCTTTTCAATCCTTCGATTATGCCCTCGACATTCACCAGGGTTTCCTGCAGGTATTTATGCACCAGGAAATCCGGGATACGAATAGTCGTAAATCCGTTTTTGAAGGAATGCATGGTTTCTTCCAGGTCATTCATGGCCTGGTCGTGGGTCATCGCCCCATGACCCGTGTCAATTTCAATATTGAGCTTTACCCGGGAAACGGCCAGGTGGACGGTTTTCTTTCCGTCCCACCAGGCGAGCATCGCCCGGATGCCCATCTTTTTGAGGCCGTAGTACAGTTGAATGGCCTCGACGGGTACCTCGTGTGTCCGCATGAGTTTTACCATCCGGTTCCTGTGTGCGGAGCACAGTTCCAGGTTTAGCAGCTCCAGGGCCTTGCGGTGATCCAGGTAGCTGAGTTCTTTTTGACATTCCAGGCAAGTCATATGCGCAGGTTAGATTAGTAAGTTTCGGGATAGTAATAACCGGACCATGGCTCGTTTAGTATATCGATTCGACGTATGACACCCCACTTTTAGACGAACGGCAACTTTTCCGATGAAATGCACGGTCTGCGACCCGCAGGTGCGACAAATCCGGATACTTCTCCCTTGGAGGAATCCCGTATATTTACCCAGACCCTTACCAGCTGTTTATGTTCAAAAAGACCGGCCCCGGCATGCTCATTGCTGCGGCCTTTATCGGCCCGGGTACCGTTACGACCTGCCTGCGGGCGGGGGTGGAGATGGGGTATGCGCTATTGTGGGCCCTTTTATTATCCGTGGTAGCCACCATTGTATTGCAGGAGATGGCCGGGCGGCTCGGGCTGGTCACGCGGCAGGGGCTGCCATCCCTTATACGAAAACGGGTGGCGGTACCCTGGCTCAGGGTCCTGATGGTGGGACTGATACTCATCGCCATCGTGGCGGGAAATGCGGCATATGAAGCGGGGAATATTGCCGGCGGCGTCCTGGGCCTGGAGGCCCTCCTGGGTTCCGGCGCCTTACGCATCTATCCGTGGGTATGCGGTTCCCTGGCGTTCATACTCCTCTGGCTGGGGTCCTACAAGGCCCTGGAACGCGTTTTCACGGGGCTGGTGCTGCTTATGAGCCTCTCATTTTTGATAACGGCATTCCTTGTACGACCGGATATTCCGGCATTGCTGCGCGGGCTGGTGACACCCAACCTGGATGGTGATTCCATTTTTACGGTCCTGGCGCTGATCGGTACCACGGTAGTACCGTACAACCTGTTCCTATATACAGCCCTGGTAACGGAAAAATGGGCAAGCCCAGGGGCCGTCCGGAGCATGCGGCGGGATATTTTCTGGTCTGTGGCCATTGGCGGTGTGGTGTCCATGTCCATCGTTGTGACTGCGGCCGGATCCGGGCTGGAGGTTGTGGCAGGCGTCCTGGATCTCGCGGCAGCCCTGGAACCCGTCTATGGAAAGGCTGCGCGCTTTGGGTTGGGGGTAGGGCTTTTTGCTGCCGGGATCAGTTCTGCCATCACGGCGCCGTTGGCGGCGGCCTATGTTTCCCGGCAGACCTTTGACTGGCCCATCGACAGGAAAGACTGGCGTTTTCGGTCTGTATGGGTTGGGGTACTGGTTGTCGGGGTACTGTCCCTGTCGCTGGAGTATCGCCCCCTGGAAATCATCTATGTCGCCCAGATTGCCAACGCCATTGTACTCCCGGTTATCGCAGCCTTCCTCTGGTGGATGATACGCAGCCGCCAACTCATGGGGGACCAGCGGAATTCCGTTGCCAGGGACCTGGTGGCCCTGGTGGTCATCGGCATCGTCACCCTGCTGGCCGCCAAAACGATCTATTCCATTTTAATCGAATGACCATGCCAGATTACGAGATCGATTTGAACTGCGATGTAGGAGAGGGGGTTGGGAACGAACCGGAATTGTTTCCCCATATCAGTTCCTGTAATATCGCCTGCGGGGGGCATGCCGGCAACCGGGCTTCCATGAAGGAAATCGTCACTCTTGCCGGAAAAGCCGGGGTTCGGGCCGGCGCCCATCCTTCGTATCCCGACAGGGAGAATTTCGGTAGGAAACACATGAAACTTTCGGCCAGGGAACTGGAGGAAACACTCCTGGAACAATTAAAACTGATGGATGAGGTGGCGGGGGCGGCCGGGGTGCCCCTCCACCATATCAAAGCTCACGGTGCCCTCTATAACGACCTAGCCGCAAACCCGGACCTGGCCCGGGAGTACCTCCGGATCCTCACCCCGTACCGGGAGAGCCGGGTGCTGTTTGTTCCCGCGGGTTCCGAGCTGATGCGCCTCGCGTCTTCCCTGGGTTACACCACCTGGGGTGAGGCGTTCGCCGACCGGGCGTACAACGCAGACGGGAGTTTGGTCGCCCGGTCCACCCCGGGGGCCGTGATCCATGAAGCACCCCGGGTATTCCGACAAGTTCGGGACCTGGTGGTAGCCGGCCGGGTTACCACCTTAACAGGCCCGGAGATACGGCTATCGCCGGATACCATCTGCATCCATGGCGATACGCCCGGCGCATTGGAAATATTAATGTATCTTTCTCTCGAATTACCGAAAGAATCAATCCGTCTCCTATCGTGAAACCCCCACCTTTCCGGATCAAGGCAAATGGCCCGGAAGCCGTCCTGCTCGAATGGCCGGAGGCTGTCGATGAAGATATCCTTGCAGACATCCTCGGGTTCACGGAATACCTTCGCAAACACTGCCTGGAAGACGCCGCCTGGGAATTCGTCCCGATTTACCACAGCCTCTTGATTTACAAAGGCTCGAAAGTGGACCTGGAACCGTTCAGCAGGTCCTTAAGGGGGTGGTACGAGCAGTATCCCGGCCCCTCCAGCCTGGCTGTGCAGGAATGGGTGCTCCCGGTATGTTACGATGGAGAATTTGGCCCGGACCTGGAAGAAGTAGCCGATCGGCTGGAAATCGATACCGGGGAAGTCATCCGCCGGCATTGTGCCCAGGCGTATCGCGTCTATGGTATTGGGTTCCTTCCGGGATTCCTGTATTTGGGAGGTGTTCCAGCCAACCTGGAAGTACCCCGGAAGGAGACCCCGAGGCTCAAGGTAGCCAGGGGGTCCGTGGGGCTGGCGTCCCAGCAAACGGGGATCTACCCCCAGGAATCTCCAGGCGGTTGGAATCTGATCGGGCGTTGTCCAATCCCCCTTTTCGACCCCGGCCGCAAAAACCCCTGCTTTATCGCACAGGGGGATACCGTGCGCTTCCGGCCGGTTAGCGAAGCGGAATTCAACCTGCACCGTATCGAAGCTGAGGTAGGGGTATATGACTTCAAAAAGAAATACGGGCATGCTAAAGGTTAAGAAATCGGGTTTTTACACCTCTGTCCAGGACCGCGGCCGTTTTGGATATCGCCACCTGGGCGTCCCGGTATCCGGCGCCTGCGACCTCATTGCGGCAGGCAGGGCCAATTCGCTCCTGGAAAACGACCCGGATGCCGCCCTGCTCGAGATCACTATGCAAGGCCCTGAGTTACAATTTTCCGAACCCACCTATATAGCGCTCAGCGGTGCGGATATGGAAGTGACCCTGGATGGGGAAGTACTCGCCATGGAGCAGGTCCACCGGGTAAAAGCCGGTGGCGAACTCAAGTGCAGCCGTACACGCCATGGATTCCGCACCTATCTGGGGGTTAAAGGTGGGCTGCTGACCGAAAAGATACTCGGCAGCCGGTCCTATTACCCGCCGGTAACCAAACACCGGAAATTGTCCACCCTGATGGAACTGCCCTATGAACCGACAGACGCCTTTGAACCGAAACTCCTGAAACTTAGCCCTTCTGAATTCTGGAAGGAGGAAAAACTGGATGCGTATCCCGGGCCGGAATACGACCTCCTGAGTCAAAAACAGCGGGAAATGCTATTTTCCACCCGCTTTACCCTGGGGAAGGAACACGACCGGATGGCCTGCCAACTGCAGGAACACCTGCCCGGACACCTGATCCGGATGATAACCTCCGCCACACTGCCCGGGACGGTCCAACTGACCCCTGCGGGCCGGCTGATTATCCTGCTGCGTGACGGTCAAACCACCGGGGGATACCCCAGGGTCCTGCAACTCGCTTCCCGGGCCGTCTCGGTACTGGCCCAAAAACATTCCGCAGACCACGTGCGCTTTGTAAGTGCCAGGATTTAGGCCAAAATTCCCAGGATTCCCCGCGGTACCGGATGGGTTAAGCCACCATTCACCTCTCTGGAAGTGTTGTTGAATATGGTAATTTTCACAGACTAACTCCTTGAAAAACAGCAATTTTTAACATTTAGGCTCAAAATGAGCCTGTAGCTCCGCGCCCGCTTGCCTTCCTCGGAGTTGTCAAAGCCATATCTTTGATTTTGGCAAAAAAACGACCCGGACAAAACCAGCGGAAGAATGAACCTGAACAAATACAGTAAAAACGTCACACAGGACCCCACCCAACCGGCAGCACAGGCCATGCTATATGCCATTGGCCTGACCGAGGAGGATCTCGAAAAACCCCTGATCGGGATTGCCAGTACCGGGTATGAAGGCAACCCCTGCAACATGCACCTGAACGATCTGGCGATGCACGTAAAAGAAGGGGTGAACCAATCCGATCTGGTAGGCCTGATTTTCAACACAATCGGGGTGAGCGACGGGATATCCATGGGAACCTACGGGATGCGCTATTCCCTGCCGTCCCGGGATATCATTGCCGATTCCATGGAGACCGTGGTCCAGGCGATGAACTACGACGGTCTGGTCACCGTGGTGGGCTGTGATAAGAATATGCCCGGGGCGCTGATGGCGATGATCCGCCTGAACCGGCCCTCCGTGATGGTTTACGGGGGAACCATTGCCTCCGGCTGCCTGAACAACAAGAAACTCGATGTCGTTTCTGCCTTTGAGGCCTGGGGCCAGAAGGTGGCAGGAAACATGCAGGAGGAAGAATACAAGCAGGTAATTCAGAATGCATGCCCGGGGGCTGGTGCCTGTGGCGGGATGTATACGGCCAATACCATGGCTTCGGCCATCGAAGCCCTGGGGATGGCCCTGCCTTACAATTCCTCGAATCCGGCAACCGGAGGGGAAAAAAAGGAGGATTGCCTCCGCGCGGGCCAGGCAGTGCGCACCTTGCTCGAAAAAGATATCAAGCCGCTGGACATCATCACCAAAAAATCCCTGGAGAACGCCATCCGCCTTGTGGTAGTGATGGGGGGCTCTACAAACGCCGTCTTGCATTTCCTGGCCATTGCCAAGGCCGCCCGTGTATCGTTTACCCTGGACGATTTTCAGCGGATCAGTGATGAAACGCCCTTTTTGGCAGACCTGAAGCCCAGCGGCAAATACCTGATGGAAGATGTCCACCGGGTGGGGGGCGTGCCTGCCGTCTTGAAATTCCTGCTCGCTGAAGGCATGCTCCACGGGGATTGCCTGACTGTAACAGGGAAAACCCTCGCCGAGAACCTGGAGGACGTCCCGGATCTGGAAGCCGGTCAGGAGGTCATCCGGCCCCTGTCCGACCCGATAAAGAAAACCGGGCACCTGCGCATCCTGTACGGGAACCTGGCGCCCACCGGTTCGGTTGCAAAGATCACCGGGAAGGAAGGGCTCCAGTTCCAGGGACCCGCCCGCGTCTTTGAGGATGAATTTGAGGCGAACCGTGGGATCGGCGAAGGCAAGGTGTCCCGGGGGGATGTGGTGGTGATCCGATACGAAGGGCCTCAAGGGGGACCTGGAATGCCCGAAATGCTCAAACCCACCAGCGCCATCATGGGAGCCGGCCTGGGCAAGGACGTCGCCCTGATTACTGATGGCCGATTTTCCGGGGGTACCCATGGTTTTGTGGTTGGGCACGTAACGCCTGAAGCACAGACCGGAGGCCCGATTGCCCTGGTCCGTGACGGGGATATCATCACTATCGATGCCGAGGCGAATACGCTTTCCGTAGACTTGAGCGACGAGGAACTCAGCCGGCGGCGTGCTGCCTGGAAAGCACCTGAACTAAAGGTGAAGCGGGGCAGCCTGTATAAATATGCCAAAACGGTCTCTTCGGCCTCCGAAGGCTGTGTTACCGATGAAATTTAACGAACTTAATCCTGATGCAGGTATGGAACCAGTAAAGGAAATGCAAAAGAAACAAGACGAAAAGAAAGCCATGCGCATCAGCGGTGCCGAGGCTATCATCCATTGCCTGCTCGAAGAAGGTGCCGACCTGATTTACGGTTACCCGGGGGGGGCGATCATGCCGGTTTACGACGAATTGTACAAATTCCAGGACCGGCTCAACCATGTCCTCACGCGTCACGAACAGGGGGCCATCCATGCCGCCCAGGGTTTTGCCAGGGTTAGTGGAAAAGTGGGGGTTGCCATGGCGACATCGGGTCCCGGGGCGACGAACCTGGTGACCGGTTTGGCCGATGCGCAGATCGATTCCACCCCACTGGTATGTATTACCGGGCAGGTACCCCGCCATCTGCTGGGTTCAGACGCTTTTCAGGAAACGGATATCATCGGCATTTCCACCCCTGTTACCAAGTGGAATTACCAGGTTACCCGCGCCGAAGAAATCCCGGAGATCATGGCTAAGGCCTTTTACATTGCGCGGAGTGGCCGGCCGGGGCCTGTATTGGTGGATATCACCAAGAATGCCCAGTTTGACAGCCTGGACTTCAGCTACACGCCCTGTAAAGGGGTACGCAGCTACAACCCGGTGCCGAAGGTGGATCCTGAGGCACTTCGGGAGGCGGCAGACCTGATCAACCGGGCCAAACGCCCTTACATTGTCTTCGGACAGGGGGTCATCCTGGGGTCGGCTGAAGCGGAGCTTAAGGAATTTGTCGAGAAAACCGGGATCCCTGCAGCCTGGACCATCCTCGGGCTTTCCGCCATGGATTCCGACCACCCATTGAATGTGGGTATGGTGGGGATGCACGGAAATTACGGCCCGAACGTGCTGACCAATGAATGCGACGTGTTGGTAGCCATCGGTATGCGCTTCGACGACCGGGTTACCGGGAGCCTGGACACCTATGCGAAACAGGCCAGGGTCATCCACCTGGAGATCGACCCGGCGGAGGTGGGGAAAAACGTAAAAGCGGACGTGGCGGTCCTGGGAGATGCCAGGGAATCGCTCCGGCAGCTCCTTCCCCTGGTGGAAGAAAGGAATCACGACCAGTGGTTGTCGGAATTTCACGCCCGTGATAAAGAGGAATTTGAGGCGGTGATCAAGAACGACCTGCACCCGACCAAGGAAGGCCTGACGATGGGGGAGGTCATCGCCCGTATCAATGAGGAATCCGGCCACAAGGCCGTGATCGTCACGGATGTTGGGCAGCACCAGATGGTCGCCTGCCGATACGCCAAGTTCCGCCAAAGCAAGAGCAGCATAACCTCGGGCGGGCTGGGCACCATGGGGTTTGCACTGCCGGCTGCTATCGGCGCCAAAATGGGGGCCATGGACCGCGAAGTGGTGGCCGTCATCGGGGACGGGGGATACCAGATGACGATCCAGGAACTCGGGACCATCTTCCAGACCAAGACACCCGTGAAAATCGTGGTACTGAACAACGATTTCCTCGGGATGGTACGTCAATGGCAGGAATTGTTTTTCGACAGGCGCTATGCCTCCACCGTAATGACCAACCCGGATTTCGTCAAAATTGCGGAAGGCTACCACATCCGTTCCCGCCGGGTGGAGAACCGGGCGGAACTGACAGAGGCCGTAGCCGAAATGATGGCGAGCGAGGAAGCCTATTTCCTCGAGGTCCGCGTCGAAAAGGAGGATAACGTATTCCCGATGATTCCATCGGGGGCATCGTTTTCAGATATACGGTTAAAATAAGCAATGAACACTATGGACAATCAATGGTTCACCATCTCGGTATACTCCGAGAACCACGTAGGCCTGTTAAACAGGATCTCCGGGATATTTTTAAAAAGACACATTAACATAGAGAGTTTAAATGTCTCTAAATCAGAGATAGAAGGCATATCTAAGTTTACAATCGTCGTACATACGACTGAGAACTGGACGCGGCATATCGTCGCCCAGATCGAGAAGCAAATCGAAGTGATCAAGGCGTTCTACCACACGGATGACGAGACCATCTACCAGGAATCCGCCCTCTTTAAGATCGCCTCCCACCTGTTGTTTGACGAACGGCAGATCCAGAATATCATCAAGGACAGCCACGCCCAGATCGTCACCGTGAGCCGGGACTATTTTGTGCTGGCCAAAACAGGCAGGCGAAGTGAAATCGACCAGATGCACGACGACCTGGAGCCGTTCGGCATCATGCAATTTGTGCGATCCGGCCGAATAACCGTTACCAAGGCCGAAATGCCGATTACCGCCTTGCTCGCCGAATTCCAACAAACCTAATCAGAATTTATTATCTACCAGAACACACCATTATGACGAATTATTTCAATACGCTTTCACTCAGGGAACAACTGCAACAATTGGGTAAATGCCGCTTTATGGACCCTTCGGAATTTTCGGAAGGGGTGGCAGCGCTAAAGGGCGCAAAAATCGTCATCGTCGGCTGCGGGGCACAGGGCCTGAACCAGGGCCTGAACATGCGGGATTCCGGCCTGGATATTTCCTATGCCCTGCGGGAAGCGGCGATCGCTGAAAAACGGGCCTCATTCCAGAACGCCACGGAAAACGGTTTTCCCGTAGGGACCTACGAGGAATTGATCCCCACGGCCGACCTGGTGATCAACCTGACCCCGGACAAACAGCATACCAATGTGATCAACTCGGTGATGCCCCATATGAAAAAGGGCGCCACGCTCTCCTATTCGCACGGGTTCAATATTGTGGAAGAAGGGATGCAGATCCGGGAAGACCTCACCGTGATCATGGTCGCCCCAAAAAGCCCGGGCTCGGAAGTCCGGGAGGAATATAAGCGGGGCTTCGGGGTGCCGACGCTTATTGCCGTCCACCCGGAAAACGACCCGGAAGGCAAGGGGCTTGCCCAGGCCAAGGCCTACGCAGCCGCCACCGGTGGCCACAAGGCCGGGGTGCTGGAGTCTTCATTTGTGGCTGAAGTAAAATCCGACCTTATGGGGGAACAGACCATCCTCTGCGGGCTCCTGCAGACGGGCTCTATCCTGTGCTTCGACAAGATGGTAGCAGGCGGGGTCGACCCGGGATATGCTTCCAAACTCATTCAATACGGTTGGGAAACCATTACGGAAGGCCTGAAATACGGGGGGATTACCAATATGATGGACCGGCTTTCCAACCCGGCCAAAATCCGCGCCTTTGAACTTTCCGAGGAACTCAAGGATATTATGCGCCCACTGTTCCGCAAGCATATGGACGATATCATGAGCGGCCATTTTTCAAAGACGATGATGGAAGACTGGGCGAATGACGACAAGAACCTGCTTACCTGGCGTGCTGCCACCGGGGAGACGAATTTCGAGAAAACCCCGGCGGGCTCCGACAAGATCAGCGAACAGGAATACTACGACAAAGGTGTCCTGATGGTAGCCATGGTCCGGGCAGGCGTGGAACTGGCCTATGAATCGATGACGGAATCGGGAATCATCGGGGAATCCGCCTATTACGAATCCCTGCACGAAACCCCGCTGATCGCCAATACGATTGCCCGGAAGAAACTTTTTGAAATGAACCGAGTGATCTCCGATACGGCGGAATACGGATGCTACCTGTTCGACCACGCCTGCAAGCCCCTGTTGAAGGACTTTATGGCAAAAATCGATACAGATGTAATCGGGAATTCCTATGGGGAAGATAGCGACATCGGGGTGGACAACGCCCGGCTGATCGCCGTCAACAAGGCGCTTCGCACCCATCCGGTTGAAATTGTCGGGGCGCGGCTCCGGGCCTCGATGACTGCCATGAAACCTATTGTTTAAACCTTATAAACAGATGACAACCCTACCGATTCCAGAAGCATACAAGTTGGAGAAACCCATTGCGCAGCGAACCTACCTGGTGGGCGGCGACCTCCTCAATTGGGATGGCCCGGTTTCCGAGGTGTATTCCTCCATATCGGGACCCGGCCAGTATGAACCGACCCATCTGGGAAGCATCCCTGATATGGGCGAAAAGGAGGCGTTGGAGGCCCTGGACGCAGCCATGGGCGCCTATGCGCGCGGCCAGGGGGCCTGGCCTACGATGAAGGTCCGCGACCGGATTGAATGCATGGAGAAATTCGTCCGGCAGATGGAGGGGAAGCGGGAACGCATCGTGCAACTCCTTATGTGGGAAATCGGAAAATCCCTGCCAGATTCCGAAAAGGAGTTCGACCGGACGGTGGAATACATCTATGATACCATCGAGGAATACCGGGAGCTCGACCGGAATTCCGCCAAGTTCGACAAGCACCAGGGAGTCTATGCGCATATCCGCAGGGAGATCGGAAGAGCGTCGTGTAGGGAAAGAGTGTCACAGGTGGTGTAGATCTCGGTGGTCGCCGTATCATTAAAA
>CAXQQM010000122.1:0-9256 GCA_964226055.1 Robiginitalea sp.
CGACAACGGCAAAGGCATCCCGGAGGAAATACGGGAAACCGTGTTTGTGCCATTTTTTAGTACAAAATCCACGGGAAGCGGTATTGGGCTGAGCCTTTGCAAGCAAATCATGACGCTCCACGGGGGCAAGGTACGCCTGCGGAGCCAGGTGGATGCCGGGACCGAAATGCGGCTTATATTTCCCTGAATTAGCGGTAGCCGATTTGCTCCGAAATCCTGAACAGGTCCTGGCCGCAGCCGAGCAGCTCCCTTACAGCGTCAACCAGTAATTCAATTTCAGGACAATTCCCCGGTTCCGGTTTATCTGAAGGAAGGGAGTACTCAGGTAATTGTCCGTATAGACGATGAACAGGTCGGACATGGGTGCAAAGCGCCACTGCAGGCGGCTGTTGATGTTGAAGTTGTCGGACTGGGTATTGTACTGGAAGAACGTGGTCCAGAACAACTTGTTCGAGAAGTTTACCTCCGAGCGCTGGCCAATCAGCGTCAGGTCGGCCGACCCGAAAGGCTCCGGCAACCTCAGGTAATTCTGCTCCAGGCTGAAGTTGAAATTCCCCCAGGGTTGCACCCGGTAGGTGAGCCCGGCGCTCAGGCGGTTCAGTGTCCCGTTAAAGAATTCCCCCATCTGCAGTTCCCCTTCGAAAGCCAGGGAATTCCGTTCGTCGGAACTATAGGCAATTGAAGCCTGGCTGTAGGTGTATTTCCCCGGCGGCAGGGGTTCCCCTTCCGTAAAGCGGGTGGCGAACAGGAGCCTGGTATCATTGTCCTCCAGGCTCAGGCTCGCCCGGCTCGTGTTGCGAAACCGTATATCGTAATCTATGGAACTGCTGCGTTCGTTGAAGGTCCAGTCGGGTTGCCAGTCCATGACATTCCTCAGGGAAAAGCCGTGGGCGATGACGGCCCGGTCTCCTTTGGGCCGGAAGGTATAGCCGGCCCGGGTAAAAAGGTGTTCATACCCCAGGTGGACAATCGTGTCGTTGGCGGCATCGTAATTGTCCAGACGGGGGATAAAGCCGATATCCGCATAATAATCCGTGTCAATCCCAAAATAATCCACCAAAAAGGAGACGTTCCGCGTGTCCCGGCTAACCACGATATTCCGGAACGTACCCAAACCGATGTCCGGTTTGTCCGACAGGTGGAACCCGCCGATCACATTCCAGGTACCCGGGAGGTTTACATAGTTGAATTCCACGCCGGCATTCCGTCCGTAATCCCCGTAGTCCAGGCCTTCGTCCTTGACAACAGCCTGGCGGTTGGTAACGTACCCCTTGATGATGGAGCGGTCCCAGACACTCTGGTTGAAGGTGGCGATCGTGTAATTCTGCCCATTGCGGCCCTCTTCGGCCCGGGTCTGCAGATTGAGCAGGCCAATGCGGAATCGTTTGGTCAGGTTTCCGCTTAGGCGCGCCCCGAACAGGATGGGCACCGGCATACGGTTTTCATCCAGGCCAATCCGGCGTGAGAATATCGGACGGGCTGGAGGTGGGCCAAAACTGGTAAACAAATCGGCATTTTCCAGGAAAAACGGCCGGCGTTCCGGGAAATTCAGGTTGAACCGCGTCAGGTTGGTCTGCTGTACGTCCACATCCACCTGGGAGAAATCCGGGTTCACGGTCAGGTCGAGGTTCAGGGACGATGTCAGGGCGAGTTTTGCATCGATGCCGGCGTCGAATTCCGTTTCGCTGGCCACCGGGTCGGCCTCTTTATCCTTGTAAAGTGAAGTCCTCGCATACGGGATCAGTGAAATGTTCGTGCCCGTTTTTGCGGGCGGCGCATCCCAATTCAGGGCCCCCGTATAGCCCAGGTCGGTAAGGTCGAAGTTTACGGGCATGGGCGTCCAGCTGTGATACTGGTTCTCCTTGAGGTCGTTCCGGAAAAAATTGATCCCCCAGGTGTCGATTCCCGCTTCAAAGCGCAGGGTTTTGAACGGGATGGCAATCTCCACCACCCAGCGGTCATCCAGGCGGGTGACCTCCGAGAACCAGCGGTTATCCCAACTGAAATTCAGGTTGCCAAAGGAACTCTGGCTCAGGAGGTCTTCGGATTGTACGTTATAGGGGCTCACCCCGAAAAGGAAGCCGTTTGTGCGGCGGTTGAGCGGGTCGATCACTACTCCGAAACCGTCCCCGTCAAAAAACCGGCTGTCCCGTTTCAGGGTTTGGACCACGTAGTCTGCAACATCATAGCAGACTGCCGAAATATAAAAGAAGCGGTCGTCGTAAGTTGCCCGAACTTCAGTGCGTTTGGCCGCGGGAATGCCATCTATGGGGAATTTCTGCCAGAAATCCGTGGCGACATCGGCCTGTTGCCAGGCGGCTTCGTCCAGTTGCCCGTCCAGGGTTATCGGGGAATTCGCACGGGCAATCACCAGGGTATTGGTAGTCCGCGTGTCCTGCGAGCGGGATTGGGAGAATCCGAAGGTGGTAAAGAGGAACATCCCGGCCAGGGCCGGGATGTACAAGAATCGATTCATAGGCATTATTTGTTTTCCGAGGTGTATTTCCCGGTTCGTGCATCATTAATCTGTCCGTCCCAATTCAGTCCAAAGCCAAAATCATAAGCATTGCCCGCCGCATCTACATGGGGTTCCATGTCCAGGGGCACATCCTCGAATTGCGCCTCCACGGTTGCCATGTTGGCCGGCATCTGCATGGGCAGCAGGCCGGATGGCTCTACAACCCCTGTCAGGACGTCCAGCACTGCCTGGTCCTGAACGTTGAAATTCAGGACAAGCCCCTGGATAGCCGATTCAAATTCAGCCACAACCGTCGGGTTGGAAAGTTTCAGGATCACAATCACGGGTTTCCCGTCCATCGCCCGGACGGTCTGCCGGATGAGTTCGAGGTCCGACTTGTTTTTGGCCGTTACAGTCTTCCCGCGGTAGGTCCGGTTCAGCACATCGCCTTCCCGGGCATCGCCGGCCAGGCTGGGATCCCGCGCTGTATCCGCTGTGTAAGTGTCGTATTGCAGGCTGATTGGCAGAAAGCCGTTCCCCCCGGCTTCTGCATCTTCCGCACTGTATCCGGCGGTCCTCCCGTTCTCCGGGTCCGTAATGACCACGATTGCCACATCGGCCGATTCGGGGCTCTCCGCCAGCTCAAAATAGCCGCCGGCGAGATCCGGGTTCACCGGCATTTCCCAGCGTCCGGGGATGACGTCCCCGAAAAAGGTCTGAGAAGGCGGTACGAATCGTTCAGGGATATATACCGCGGTTTCCTTCGAAAGCGGTAGGATGTTTTCCTGGTTTTTCAATACCACCACGGAGCGCTGCTGGGCCCGGTACCCTGCATCCATGTATTCCGGTTTGCCCACAATGGCTTCTGTTTCAGCTACATCCCGGTAGGGGTTTTCAAAGAGCCCAACCTGGAAGATATTGGTGAGGAGCCGTCGGGCCGAGGTTTCAAAACGCTCCCGCATGAATTCTTCCCCGTGCTCCGCAACGCCCATTTCAAACGCTTCGAGTACGGGTCCGGCTGCATTGTTGCCGCCGAACTGGTCGCAGCCCGCCATCAGGATCCGGTAGTGCCTCTCTGCCTCCGTCAGGTGTTCAACCCCCCAGGGCGTCCGACCGAAGACGGCCATCCCCTCATCCGGGCGCGTGACACCCCAATCGGTGCAGATCACCCCATCGTAACCGTATTTGCCGCGTAACTGGTCGGTGATAAAATAACTACTGAATGCATTCCCGACATTGTCGCCTCCCGGGTCCTGCCCGAAAGAAATCGTGTAATAGGGCATCACCGCAGCCGCTTTTCCGGTGCCGCCATTGAGGTTAAATGCACCCTCTACAAAAGGTTTTTTATGCATTTCCAGGTTGTCCCCGGGGAATACGGCAAACTTGCCGAACCCGTAATGGGCATCCCGTCCTGCCTCCCCGGTACCGCCGCCCGGCCAGTGCTTGACCATGGCATTGACGCTTTCAAAGCCCCAGCCCCCCGAGGTCTCGGCAGATTCGGATGAGGTCTGGAAACCGTCCACGTAGGCGCGTGCCATCTCGGTTGCCAGCACCGGGTGGGGCCCAAAAGTACCGCTGAACCGGTACCAACGGGGGTCTGTAGCGAGGTCTACCTGGGGGGAAAGGGCTGTGGCAATGCCCAGGGCCCGGTATTCCACCGAGGCAATCCGCCCGAATTCCTCAACCAGCCCAGGGTCGAATGTGGCTGCGAGCCCCAGGGAATTCGGCCAGCGGGAGATATCCCCCCCGGCGCCCAGGGTGTATTCCTCATCCGATTCCGCTTCATGCCGTGGGTCCGAACTGTTGTTTGCAGGGATTCCCAGTCCCAAACCTTCCACCAGCGCCTGGACATTGTTATTCCATTGGGCTGCAACGGCCGGGCTTTCCACGGATGTCATCAATACGTGGCGCAGGTTGTCATCGGTCAGGAAAGCTTTTTGCTGGTCGGTGAGGTCGGAAGAAGCTGCCCCGCTCTCTTCCAGGGATTTCCCACCATAGGTTCCCCCGCTGCCAAATCCCCCTCCGGGGATGCGCTGGTGACCACTGTATAGCATCAGCCCGGCTATCTGTTCTACCGACATCCGGGATGCCAGGTCCGCAGCCCGCTCAGAAACCGGCAGGCGCCAGTCTTCATAGGGGTCCAGGGAACCGTTGCGGTTCAGGTCCTTAAAGGCATACCCGTCGATTTCCAGGAGTTGTACCCCGGATTCCGGGGAATAGGCCAGGGTCTGGCCCCCTTCATTGGTTACCAGGTTGAACCCGTCTTTCTGGGTTTCTTCCCATTTGGGACCGCAACCTGAAAGCAGGATGCCAAGGAGGAGCCCTGTCGCAAGGGGTCGGTTTGATAAGCGTATCATGGTGTGCTGGTTTGGTTGTCTGGTAAAAAATTAGGGTTGCCCCGGGACTGAGGGGCCTGTTTCGGCTATTGCTGGGCCATTTCCAGGCGGATAGTTATATCCAGGTCGTTGCCAATGGTGGGAGTTTCGCTCCCAACGCCAAAGTCCAGGCGGTTGACGGTGGTCTCCAACCGCACGCCGGCCTTGAGTTTTTGGCTGCGCTGGTCGGTAATAACACCACCTACCTTGCCTTCGAAGGTCACTGGCTTGGTCACCCCGTGGATGGTCAGGTCGCCTTTCAGTTCAAAGGTGTTCTCCCCGGTGGAGGTACTTGAGGTAGTGGTGAATGTCATTTCGGGATAGGTTTCCACCTCGAAGAAATCCGCGCTGCGCAGGTGGTTGTCCCGGCGTTCGTTGTCCGTATCCACGCTGGTGGTCTGTATGGTCGCAGTAAATTCCGGGGTACTGAAATCATCGGATGCCGTAGCGGTGATATCGAATTCGTTAAAATTCCCGGTCACGGTGGAAATCATCAGGTGGGTAATCTCGAATTCCACGCTCGAGTGTGCCCCGTCGGCGTTCCATTCGGATTGGGCGGTCAAAATACCGGTTGCCATAAAGGCGATAAGAAGGAGGTTGAATTTTTTCATTTTTCTTGGGTTTTAGTGTTTATTCTAATTTAAGAGTTGTTTGTAATACAGTAAAAATGCTTTTTGTTATGTTTCAAAGCCGGTTCAGACGACAATGGTTTTTTCCAGGGTATACCCGTCTTCCGGGTTGCCGGTAATCGCATCGGCCATGTTTTGTTCCAGACTGTTCCGGAATACGCCATCGCGCTCGTTGGGGACATACCCTTTGCCCTGGTAGCCGCTCCGGGCATAGACCCGGTCGCAGGCGTCCTCAGGAAAAGCGACCTGGGTCACAAGCAGGGACCGTCCGTCCGGGTCCAGGATCTCGAGGTGGAGGTGGGGGGCACGCCCCCTGTAATAACCCGGGAATATACTGATGAAGGACACGCGGCCTGCGGTATCTGCCACCTGCCGGCCCCTCAGGAAGTGCGCAGCGGTAAAATCCTCCCGTTGCATCCGCCCGTTCCCGTACTCGGAATAGTTGCCCTGGCTGTCGCAGTGCCAGATATCCACCACGGTTCCGGACAGGGGGGGACAGTTTGCTGAGGCGTTGATGATTTGCAGGTTGATCAATAGGGGTACACCCCGCCGGTCACCCGCTATATTAGCCCTGAGGAGGTCTGCTGGCGTTTTGTTGGGGAAGGGCCCCCGGGTTTCACGGGGGGAAGGCTCACAACCCGGAACTTCAGAAGGAGCAGAATGCAGGCTGAAGGCTGCTGACAAAGCGGTAATACCACCAATGCCAGCGACGCCTTTCCTGATAAAATCCTTCCGATCCATAGATAGCTCTCTCAATTTGACTCGTATACGGGCCGGAAGTTTAATCGGTCAGACAATTTTAACATTTTCAGGCGCCAATGCTCAGTTGCCGTTGCCTGCGGCATTTGCAGCTATTTTTTCGAGTCGCTCGTCGATGGCCTCTTTCGGGAACCATCGGTCCCCGAGCATCAGCCCGCGCATATTTCGCAGCGTAGCCAGGTCTTCCAATGGGTTGCCCTCCACCAGGAAAAACTCGGCGCGTTTCCCGGTTTCAAGCGTGCCGGTTTCGGCTTCCAGCCCGAAAAACCGGGCCGGGTAAAGTGTGCCCATCCGGAGGATTTCCAGGGGGGAAAGGCCCGCATTGCGCATGCCCTGGATTTCGTGGTGGATGGAAAACCCCGGTACATTAAACACCTGCGGGGCGTCCGACCCCAGAAGCAGGCCGTAACCGTCTGCCTGCAGGCGGGCAATCAGTTCCAGGCGGATCGCGTTGAACGCCTCCCATTGTTCCGGGTCCCAGGAAGGATCCGACATATATTGAACCTTGGAGCGCTTCCAGTTGGCCAGGGTTTCGGCTGGCATGTATTTCATCTCGGGCTGGGCCAGGATGCTGTCTGCATCCGTGGGGGCGAACCACCGCTCAAACAGGCTTTGGGTAGGAACTACGGCCACGCCATAGGCCCTGGCTAGGGCTACCAGCCGGTCCATGGATTCGGTTTTCGCCAGGGGTGTGAAATTAAAGCCGAAAAACCCGTTGGCATGCGGGTCTACCCCTTCCGATTCGGGTACGAGTCCTTCAAGGAATCCGTCTACGTGGTCGATGGTCGCATAGCCACTCTCCAGGGCTTGGCGAATCCCTACTTCCACCGGGACATGGCCGGCAAATGGGATTCCTTCTTCCCGGGCAGTGGCCACCAGGGTATCAAAAACGGGTCGGCGGATTCCCGGGTGGATTTTGAGGAAATCATAGCCGTCTGCCGCGTATTGGGTAACGAGCATCCGGGCATCCTCCGGGTTGGGAACGGAATTGCCGTTCAGCGAAGGGCTGGATGTAAATATTCGCGGGCTCACCAGGCTCCCCTCTTCCAGGCGTTTCTTCAGTTCCAGGTGGTAGGGGTCGCCCAGCATGCCTCGTATGGTGGTGATCCCGTTGGAAAGGTAAAGGAAAAGGGTTTCCTCGATGCGCGACTCCGGGGTGGGAGGGGCCGGGATGTGCGCGTGCATTTCCGCCAGGCCCGGGACGGCATAGGCCCCGCCTGCATCGATGTTGTTTGCGTAAGCCTCCGCGTTTATTACCTCGGACGCAATTTCCCGTATACGACCGGAATCCACCACCAGCATCTGGTTTTCTAGGATCCGGCCATTGACCACGTCCACCACGTGAACATTCCGGAACAGGTAGGCCGTATCCCCCGGAGTGTCTGGGGAAGACTGCTGGCAAGCTGCAACCAGGGAAGCCATCGACAGGACGCCAATAAGTTTACTGAGCATTTTCATTCGAATCGCGATTTTTTGCCGGCTTTGAGCAACCGGATGATTTCCTTGATACGTTTCTTGCGGGTGGTTTCGCGTTTGGCCTGGAAAAGCCAGTAGAGATAGCCCTTCCGGTAGGTCCAGGCGATTTCCCCGAAAAATTCCCGCGCGTCGGGATGCAACGCAAAGGCATCCCGGAGGTCTGCCGGGACCACCCCGTTTTCCACATCGTCCAGCGCGCTCCAGGACCCATCTTCTTTGGCAGCTTCAATAACAGCCAGGCCCCTTGGGCGCATCTTTCCCTCCTGGATCAGTTCCCGGATATGCTGCTTGTTAACCCTGCTCCAGACGCTCCCGGGTTTCCTCGGGCAGAAATACTGCCGGCGCTTTCCGCCACCCAGGCTTTTGACCGTGGAATCGATCCAGCCAAAACACAAGGCCTGCCGGACAGCCTCTTCCCAGCGCATGCTGGGTTTGTCATGCCCCACCTTGTAAAAGACCAGGTAAATCCCCCTGCTCTTGCCGGCATTTTCCTCCAGCCAGCGGCGCCATTCCCCGGCCTCGGGAAAGTAGTGGGTTTCCAATTCCACGTTTGTTTCAAATGTAACTTCCTTTTAAAAATACAAGAAAGTTATTGGAATTCTGGCAATCAATACGTGTAATCTGTACATTAGCAAGTCAAACTAATCTAAATCCATACCGATCCATGAAGTTTCTTCGACAAATCCTGCCAGTCTTTCTCGCGCTGGCAATGATGGTTTCATGCGACAAGGAGCGCCAGGGCCCTCCGAAAGTCCTTGTATTCAGTAAAACGACCGCATTCAGACATGCTTCCATCCCCAATGGAATTGCTGCAATCCAGCAATTGGGGGCCAACAACAATTTCACGGTGGATACCACAGAAAATGCCGCCCGCTTTACAGAGGAAAACCTGAGCCAGTACAGTGCCGTCATCTTCCTCAGTACCACCGGCGACGTCCTGGACGCTGCCCAGGAGGCGGCTTTTGAACGCTACATCCAGGCCGGGGGCGGATACGTGGGAGTCCACGCCGCCACCGATACAGAATACGATTGGGGTTGGTACGGCCGACTGGCCGGTGCCTATTTCCAGAGCCATCCGGCAGGAACTCCCGAGGCAGACTTCCATATTGTGGACAAGGGACACCCATCCACCGAATTCTTCCAGGACACCGTTTGGCACCGCACCGACGAAATGTATAATTTCAAGAATATCAACCCGGATGTCAACGTGCTGATTACCATCGACGAATCCACGTACGAAGGCGGGGAAAATGGCGATTACCACCCGATGGCCTGGTACCATGAATACGATGGGGGACGCGCTTTTTACACCGCCCTGGGCCACACGGAGGCATCGTTTTCGGAAGATTTGTTCCTGCAGCACCTCCTGGGGGGCATCCGCTATGCCATTGGCGATAACCTGGAACTGGATTACGACCAGGCCCATTCGCAGATCCCGCCAGAGGCTAACCGGTTTAGCAAGGTGGAGCTCGTGGGGGGCGAATTTTTTGAGCCCACAGAAATGACCATCCTGCCCAACGGGGACATCCTCGTGGGGCAGCGCCGGGGCGAAGTGATGC
>CAXQQM010000123.1:0-6083 GCA_964226055.1 Robiginitalea sp.
CTAGGAGCCGAACCACGGATCGTAGCGATTATCGAGGACCTGAGCCCCATCCCCTACAGGGAATGGGTGGACGGAAGGGGGATTACCACCCGGTCTCCCCGCAGCAAATAACGCAGAAGGCTATTCCCGGTTATGAATCAGTCCGAAGAGGAAAACCATCGCCAAGAGGTTGGCCCGCTGGGGCCCTGTTTCGTGGTCTGACTGGCCGGCAGAATCAATTCCCCCCGCCCGTTGTGGTCTCTTCCTCGCTTGCCTCCGCCTCCAGCACAAAGTCCTGGCGGGTGACATTTGCGGCGTCAATTTGTACTTCCACGGTATCGCTGGCGAGATATCCGCCAAGTTCGGCTACCACTGCATAGGTGCCCGCCTTGAGCCCCATAACCGCATAATTTCCATCGGGGTCTGAAAAAGCGGTCGTGTTCAGCGTATCCGCAGCCATAATCGATAATTGAGCTCCTTCCAGCCCAACGACAACATCCTCCTGCGGCGTACCGACTTTTCCGGTGAGCGTCCCGGCAACGGACATATTGCTCGCTTTGACAACCGGTTTAAAATTAAAGCCGTTGATCCCAGCTGGTGTTTCCGGGTCTCCTTTGGCAATAAAAGAACGGCTGACGTCAAAATCCAGCAACAGATCGGACGAGAGCCCACCGGTTACCACCAGGCCCGGCCTGATGAATACTTTGATACCCGTTTCAGCTCCACTGGGCACTTTCAGGTCATATTGCGTTCCGTCCGTCAGGACCACATTGACACCTTTAACGTATACTCGAATCAGGTCATAGGTGCCTGCAGGAACATCGAGAGCTGCAAGTTCCTGAGTCACCCCGTTTACCAGGGTTAACAGGTTGACAGGTACTTCATCTTCCATGAGGGTAATAAAAGGGGAACTTTCCATTTCCTCCTCCGGGGATTCACCGGCCTTCCCGGTTTGGGAATCACCGGGGTCATCCGATTCGGCCAGGCGCGCATCCACTTTAAAGATGGTGACATTGGCCTCGCTTACCTGTTCGTAGGGAAAAGGGGCATCCGTAAGGCGTACGGTCAGCCGACCCGAATCGGTTGAAAAACCGGGGTCGTCGTTATCGGTACAATGGGTAAAAGACAGGGCGGCCAGAAGCAAAACGGCCAGGGTAATACATCTCATTTTCATGATTTCGGGGTTTTGATTGTCAGCGGGTAAGACCCGCTGCTGGATCTTTTTGTGCGTTGAAGTAACAAGATACCTCTGGGATACCCTACCCGAATAATCGTTTTTTCGATGAAATGCACCTTCCCTGCCCAAAAGCCGCCAAAAAGGGGGGTTGCGGAAAACCGGAAACAAAAACAGGGCCCCGCTGGGGCCCTGTAGTATTCTGTCCGGTAAATTTATTCCGGTTAGTCGGCGATGCGCACGTTAACGGCGCTGGGGCCTTTCTGGCCTTGCTCAACCTCGAAGTACACTTCGTCATTCTCGCGGATTTCCTCCTCGAGGCCTGAAGCGTGTACAAAGACATCTTTGCCTTCCACTCCTGTGATAAAGCCGTAACCTTTTGATTCGTTAAAAAACTTAACTGTTCCTTTTTGCATTGTAGTAATTATTAATTGTTATTCAAGTAATGGGCAGGCCGTTGTTTTTGGTGGCATACCCGGTAATCTTATTCATGTTCGTTGTGCAGCCTACCTTTGAAGGTACTCCCTGGGGAGATTCCTTTTGGGGGTACTACACGATAATTATTAAAAAGGGCAGCTGTGAGACGTAAACTGAGAGAAGTGGATATAAATCTATTCCGGGTCAGAAAAAGGCTAAGGCAGGTGCCTGATAATTATGGGGCGAAGGTACGAAGAATAATCGTCGGTTTAACATCCTGGCGTAAATATTGATTCTTTCCGTTTGGGTGCTCAATATGAGGGATGGATTACAGGGCTTACTTCCACCGTTGCGAACGCAGCGCCACTGTGGCTTTCAGGATATCCTTCTGGGATATCTGGCCCGCCAGCTTGCCGTTCTCCACAATCGGGAACCGACGCCTTTTCGCCTCTAAAAACCTTTTGGCAGCATCAAAGATATTCAGGTTGCCGTCTATGGTCTCCACATCCCGGACCATACAATGCGACACGCGGTTCTGTTCCGGCGGCATGTTGTAGTAGCGGCTGTCGCTGATATGCTTGATGCAGTCGCCTTCCGACAGGATCCCTACGAGTTCCTGGTCTTCATTCACCACGGGCCCGCCGGATATCTTGTGGCGGATCAGCAAATCGATCACTTCTTCCACGTGCTGGTCCGGGTGGAAGGTGATCAGGTTGCGGGTCATATAATCCCGCACCCGCAACGGCACCTCTTCTTCCGGTTGCTTTTCCCTTCGTCCTGTAAAACTTTTGATTCCCATGCTTCCTGTTTTTTACCTATCCCTATTAAATATACTGAATTTCAGTGTATTAAACGCGTTAAAGTTTTAGAGATAGACGGTATTTGCCGCGCAGTGGGTTCTGAGGATATTCAGGGAAACCGAAGTTCCTGGGCCTTTTCCTTCCCGCGGATGGCATAGTGCCCGGGATGCACCCTGGATTGGTACACGCCAATATCCTGCTTCTTTTCAACGCTGGAATAGAGGAAATCAATGACATAGCCCCTGAGGTCCGGGTGGCTGCCCGAGGTCCAGTCCACCGGTTGCCATTCCCCGCCCAACCCGGCAGGGTCCGCATCCAGGATTTCGGGTCCCTGGCCGGAATCCCCTACCCCACCTAATTTTACCAACCAGTTTTTCAGTCGGTGGGGGATTTCATTGACCTTTTTCGACTTCAGGTATTCCTTGATCCGGATCCGCGCAATTTCCAATCGGGATATAGCGGTTTGCGGCCAGCTGTTTTTAAAGATCACCAGGTGCTCAAACTGATACACGTTGTTGCTCCACCGCCTTTTATAGTCCATACCGCCAACGCCCATTTCAAAAACGCGGAACCCGTTGGCGATGCACCATTCCAGTTGCTTGTAAATTTCCACGTGGCCCAGGCCGAATTTGGAATAGTCGATGTCATAGGAGGAAATGCAACTGAACAAAATCCCGTTGAAGTAGTAATTCAGTGAAATTTCAACCGGTTCCCCATCGGCGTAGATAACAAAGAGGGAGGCCTTATTTCTTTGGATCAAATCGTAGGAATTCTCCAGGATATCTTTCCAGTTTTTTTCCTCTTTATGCGTTTCATTCCGCTGGCCGAACCTCCGGTCAATCATGGTTTTCAAGGCCTCCATAAGATACAGGTAGTGGTCCCGGGTGAGCCCGTTCCCGTGCGTTTTATAGTCCGTATCAAAACAGGCATCCAGGCGTTTAACGTATCGGCGGATGATACTGCGGTATTTGGATTTAAACTGCTTTTGCAGGTAATCGTCTGCAGAGTCGCAACCATCCAGGTCTATGGAATATCCCCAGTTTTCCTGGGGGATGCGTACCAGGGTGTTCGCCGGGTCTCCCAAATGAAATGTCATGTACCCCGGGGCCAGCCTGAAGGAGCACACCTGCCCGGGCGGACAGGGGAGCCGCGCCAGTTCGCTTCGGGCTTCTACCGGCACCTCGTCGAATATGCCGATATGGGAAAACGTTTCCGGGATCCTGTTTTCCCGGAAAAGCGTCAACAAAAGTCCGATTGGCGTTCTGACTATCATCCCTGGTGGCTTGTTTGATTAAAAGTTATTTGCAGGACTTTGGCGGGGGAGTAAAAAATGAATGCCTCCTCCGGGCCTGGCTTCTCAAAAACCTGCACCTCGGTTTGTGAAATTTTCTCCCGGTGCAGGAATTGGTTGAAAGGCCCTCTGAGCCGGCTGTATGCTTGATCATCCAGGCAGACAGCACGGAGAATTTCCGGTTGTGGCAGCGTCTCGGCTACTTCCTTTTGGGTATAAGCGGCATCAGTAGACAGCTTTTGGGAATCATCAGTCGCAAACCGGCTCCTGAACCGGTATTTAGCATATAAACTATACAATTTCTGTGCATTCACCTTTTTCAGCCCGCGGATCAGGTAGTACCTGGAGAAGGGCCCGACCGCCTGCAGGACGGCCCGGGAAACCGACGGGAAGTTCCGCTCGCAGACAATGTGCTGTTGGTAGCGATACGTGTGGTTGATCAACCGCTGCTTGTGCCAAAAATTGCCCCGCCCCATATCGAATACCCGAATGTTGTTTTTAAAACACCAGCGGAAATGTTCCATCGTATTGATGTGGCCCACGTTGAACACCCCGTAGTCGACATCAAAACAGCTGTTCCAGTGCAACATTAAATCGCCAAAGATAAAATTCAGGGTGATGTTGATCGGCTGATCCCCGTCGTAGATAACGAACAGCAGCGCCTTCTTTTCGAGGATCATTTGGTACATGACCTGCTCGTAATACTCCAGGAAAGGCAGCTCGTAATTGATCTCCTCCTTCTGCCGGAACCGCCTTTCGGTAAACTCCCTGAGGCATTCAAAGACAAACCGGTATTCCCCCTCGTCCATTTCGCCATAATAGGCAACGTACCGCGGGGAAATACACAGGTCCAGCCTTTTTTTATACCGGCGGAGTTGGGAGTACCGCGCCTTCCCCACATGGTTCCTCAGGTAGTCCTCCACATCCTCAAATTCCGTGAGGTTCACCAGATACCCTTCATACAAAGGTACTTTGAGGGTCCGCAGGGGCTTGTCGCCCCCGATATAGCCAGGGGAAAGGTAATCGGGCACATCCACAATAGAGGCCGTTCCACGGTTTGCCAATGCTTCCGGGTCGATGGATTCCCTGTATACGGTTTCCCCGGTGAATGCGTTCAGCACACTGTCAAAATAGGCCTGGCGGTTATCGGCCCGGAACAGGATGTCCAAAAAGAATTGATACACTTCCATGGTTGCCTGGATCGGTTAGTGGTGAATGTTCAGGATCTGGTGCTTGTTTGAACCCCGGATAAAAATCAGGTCATCCCGCTCCTGGTGCGTATAGACGCGGATATCCCCGTAAGCTTCCCGGGAATAAAACAGAAAGCGATAGACGGGCTGCCTCAGGTACCGGAATTCCGGTTGGTTCTCAATATCAATTTCCCGGCCCAGTTTTTCAGGGGGGATCTCCCCCGGATCCCCTTCGATTACCCTGGGAGAGGCCCCTCCGGCTTTTCGGGGCCCTGCAATTGTCTTGCGCAGCGATTTCGCCACTCTCCCGGCCGGTTGGTTTTTCAGCCAGCGGTACACCCGGTAACGGAGGCGGGCCCTGAGCGCCATCAAGCGCACTACTGCCGAGGCGACTGGCTTGGTTTTATCGTAGAAATAGCAATCCTGGCAGAAATAGCTGTCACGGGTCCATTTCTTTTTATAATATCCGTACCCTTTCAACAGGTCGTATCGCTGAAAACCGTTTGCAAACATCCACTGAATGCTCATGGCCATATCGATAAACCCCAGGTGGAATTTGGAATAATCGATATCATATCCGCTGATAATGTAAAACGCCATCTTATCCCTGAACATATTGATGCGGATGCTGATGGGTTTCCTGCCGTGGTAGATCACGAACAAATGGGCCTTTTTATCGAGGATCATATCGCGCAGCACGGCCTGGAAATGCCCCAGGTGCTGCAATTCATAGTTATCTTCCCCTTTTTCCCTGAACCTTCGGACCAGCAATTCCTCCAAGGTCTCGAAAAGCCGGTTGTACTCGGCCGTTTCAATAGCGCCGTAGTAATCCCTGTAGGCGATGTCAAAACAGTTTTCCAGCCGGTTCCTGTATCTTCTCAGGTTGGAACGGCTCCTGGTACCGAATGCCTCCCGGAAATAAGTTTCTGAATCGCCGTAGCGGGCTAAGTCCACATAGAACCCCTGTTGTGTGGGAACCGGTGCAACCGCCACATTCCCGGGAAGGCTGGGCTGGTGGATTTTGAAATACCCGGGGAGGTCCCTGACAAGGAGGCTTCCCGGCCCGCCAGCAAAGCGCGAACCGTTGAACCCCAGGGAGGAACCCCCGCCGGGCCGGCTGGTAAACCAGGGGTCTTCTCGCTCCAGGAAGTCTTTCAGGAATATTGCTGTTTCCACAGGTCCTGGGTTTTAATTAAATGTGATGATGGCGGAGGCTTTCTTCCCGCGTATCA
>CAXQQM010000124.1:0-15950 GCA_964226055.1 Robiginitalea sp.
ATCTGGAAACCGGTATTTCTTCATAAATATCGTTTCAGCCCCCGCCTGTAAATTGGCTTCCAGGTCCCTGACGATGTCACCCACCGATAACTTCAGGCCGAGTTTGTCCAGTATCCCGGCTGCCTCCTCCTCCCGGTGTTGGGTTACCAGCCAACGCGGGCTCTTTGGGATGCCGAAGGCAAATGCCGTATAGATGAGGGCAGGGAAGGCCTCGACACCCACCATCCACCTCCAGTCGTTTTCGCCAATCCCGTTTAAGAGGTAATTTGAAAAATAGGCCACCAGGATCCCGAAGACGATATTGAACTGGTACATGCCCACAAGCCGGCCGCGCTGGTTGGCCGGTGCAATTTCTGAGATATACGTGGGTGCCGCAACTGTAGACGCCCCGATACCGATCCCGCCCAGGAAACGAAAAATGCCAAAAGTAACCGGGTCGTTGGAAAGGGCCGATCCGATGGCGGAGACGGAATACAGCACCCCAATCCAGATGAGTGTGCGCTTCCGGCCAAACCGGTTTGTGGGGAAACCGCCGAAGATCGCTCCGATTACCGTTCCGAAAAGCGCCATGCCGATGACTACCGTACCGTGGTAGGCATCCGAAGTTTCCCAGAGCAACTGCAGTTTTTTTTCGGCCCCGCTGATTACCACCGTGTCAAACCCAAAGAGGAAACCGGCCAGGGCGGCAATCAGGGATATCTTGAAGATTTTGGAATCCATCGCCGAAAGTTTGTTTGGTCAATACGGGTAAAACTACAGAAAAATTGCGGTTAAAGGACATGTGGGCACAATGCCCGATTCAGCTCCGCGCAGGTTCATCCACCGCTCCAACCCTGGCTGACAGTCCCTATGGGCTTGAAAATATTACTTATAGGATTATCGGTTGGAAATAAGGGCCATGCGGGGACGGAGGGTGTCTCTGGCCTTTAAGGAAGGCCTCTTGGTATCCCCATCTTTATGCCGTTGGCGCAGCCCCGCTGTATCCGGGGCCGTGGGGACGGCCTTTTCCTCGTCCGCACGACGGGTCTTTTCGCGGAGGTCGGGGAAGCAGCCCAGGAATATCAGGACGAGGCCCGCCAGGGCCAGTCGAGTGACAAATCGAAACATGGAGATCAGGGGTTATCCAATTAATTTACGGATCCCCTCGAGGATTTGGATGCTGGCACCGGCATTTTTAACGATGTAGTCCCGGTTAATCGCGCCGATACGCTTGCGGTAGTCGTTATTGTCCAAAAGCTTCCCGGCGGTAATTTTAAATTCCCCGGGTCCGGTAACCGGTAGGATCCCCCCGGCTTCCACCAGTGTCTCCGCTTCCCGGAACCCGGCATAGCGCGGCCCGATCAGGACGGGGATACCAAAAACAGCTGGTTCGAGTGTATTGTGCAGGCCGGTGGCAAAACCGCCCCCCACATAGGCCAGGTCGGCATAGCTGTAGATCCGGGTAAGCAAACCAATGGTGTCTACCACCAGGATATTGGCGCCGCCGGGGGCAGCGGATTCCCGGGGTGTGCCCCCGGACTTGCCTGGGGTTTTCCCGCTGGCCTCCACCAGGCGTCCGGACCATTCGCTGTAGGTTACCGCTCCAACGCCCAGGCGCTTCATCAGTTCGCCCACGGTTTTGGGATCCGTCTTGTGCGGGGCAATGACCGCGCAGCATTTGGCCCCGGCCCGTTCCCGGACAAAGGGCAGGATCGTTTTTTCATCCTCCGGCCAGGTACTGCCGGCGACCAGGCACTCCCGCCCATTTACAAAAACGTCCATAAAGTCCAGGCGGTTGTCGCGGCTGTGGATTTCCATTACCCGGTCCAACCGGGTATCCCCGCAGACAGCCACCTGGTCGATCCCGATTCCTGAAAGCAACGAGGCTGACAACGGGTCCTGGACGTAAAACTGCCGTACCATCCGGAGGGTACGCCGCATGAGCCCGCCATACCACTGGAAGAAAACCTGATTTTTTCGAAACCTGGCAGAAAATAGCACGATCGGAATATCCCGGCTCTGAAGGCCCGCAAAGAAGTTGGGCCAGACCTCGTACTTCACGAATAGGGCGATGTCCGGCCGGGCGCGTTCCAGGAATTCCCGGACATTTCGCCTAGTATCCAGGGGGAGGTAACAGGTGCCCGCCCCGGGTACCTTTCCCTTTTTTACCTCGTACCCGGAAGGGGAGAAAAAGGTCACCAGGAATTGATGCCCGGGGTAGGCCGCCATCAGCCGTTCCAGGACCGGCAGGCCCTGTTCAAATTCCCCCAGGGAGGCGGTGTGCATCCAGATCAGTGGCCGGCCAGCCTCCCGGAAGGATTCCAGGTAGGCCGTAATCCCGCGGCGCCCCTTGAGGAAACTCCGGATTTTAGGCGAGAATACGGCCGGGATATGGAGGAGGACCGAGGCCAGGCGAACAGACAAGTCATACAGGAAATACAACGACAGCGGGTTTTGGGCTAAATTACGGTTCTTTTGGAATTCCATTGTCCGAGGGGTCCGAATTTTGTAAGTTTGCGAGGTCAACGCACACCTATGCGAAAAATTCAAATGGTCGACCTCGTGGGCCAGTACGAGGATATCCGCAAAGAAGTCAAACAGTCTTTTGACAGCATCCTGGAATCCGCCGCCTTTATCAACGGGCCCGAGGTAAAAGCTTTTCAGGAGGACCTGGAAGCCTACCTGGGGGTAAAGCACGTGATTCCCTGCGCCAACGGGACGGACGCCCTGCAAATAGCGATGATGGGCCTCGGGCTGAAGCCCGGGGACGAAGTGATCACCGCGGATTTCACCTTTGCCGCTACGGTGGAGGTGATCGCCTTGCTCGGCCTGACACCTGTTTTGGTGGATGTGGAACCCGACACTTTCAATATCGATACGGAAGCGGTCCGCAAAGCCATTACGCCTAAGACGCGGGCCATCGTCCCCGTGCACCTTTTCGGCCAATGCGCGGATATGGAGACGCTGTTGGAGATTGCCCGGGAGCACGAATTGTTCCTCATCGAAGACAACGCCCAGGCCATTGGCGCCAACTATATGTTCGGCGACGGGCGCCTTCAGAAAGCCGGGACCATCGGGCATGTGGGGGCCACCTCGTTTTTCCCGTCAAAAAACCTGGGTGCCTACGGAGACGGGGGCGCCCTGTTTACAGACGACGATGCGCTTGCCCACCGGGTCCGGGGTATCGTCAACCACGGCATGTATCAAAGGTATTACCACGATGTGGTGGGGGTGAATTCCCGCCTGGACTCCCTTCAGGCGGCCGTACTCCGCGCCAAGCTGCCGCACCTGGACCGGTACTGCGAAAAACGCCGCGCCGCCGCCCGGTATTACAACGCGTCCTTCTCGGGTCAGGAAGGCATCGTCACACCAACCACCGTGCGTTCCTGCGAGGGGATATGCGACACCTGCGACTGCCATGTGTTCCACCAGTACACCTTGCGCATTGCCGGGGGGAAACGCGATGCCCTGGCCAAGCGCCTCACCGAGGCGGGAATTCCTCACGGGATCTATTACCCGGTGCCCCTGCACCGGCAAAAGGCCTATGCGGATGCCCGCTACAAGGATTCGGAATTTGCGGTCACCAACCAATTGTCCGAAGAAGTGATTTCCCTGCCGATGCATACGGAGCTGGATGAGGAACAGCTGGCGTATATCTGCCGAACGGTCAACGAATTTATGGAACAGGCTGAACCCACCAGCGGGGTGATTTAACAGGTCCATGCAAACATTTAAAAACGCTTGATTTATGAAAGTACTCGTAACCGGGGGGCTCGGTTTTATCGGTTCGCATACGGTGGTGGAATTACAACAGGCAGGCCATCAGGTAGTAATTGTCGACAACTGTTCCAATGCTTCTGAGGACGTCCTGGATGGGATCTTTGAGATTACCGGGCAGCGGCCGGAATTCGAACGGATGGACCTGAGGGACAAGGCGGCGGTCAACGATTTTTTCGGACGCCATCCGGATCTCGGGGGCGTCATCCACTTCGCCGCGTCAAAGGCCGTGGGGGAGAGTGTCGAGAAGCCCCTGCTCTATTACGAAAACAATATCGGCACCCTGGTCTACCTGTTGCAGCAACTGGTGGCCAAGGGGGGGAGCTCCTTTATCTTCAGCTCATCCTGCACGGTTTACGGGCAGGCCGACCAAATGCCTATTACCGAAGATGCACCGGTGAAACCCGCGGAATCGCCCTACGGCAACACCAAGCAGATGGGGGAGGAGATCATCCGGGACACCTGCCGGGTACACCCGGAGCTCCAGGCAATTTCCCTCCGGTACTTCAACCCCATCGGCGCACATCCCACCGCGGCTATCGGGGAATTGCCCCTGGGGGTGCCTGCCAACCTGGTGCCGTTCATCACCCAGACGGCGGCAGGACTGCGGGAGGAATTATCCGTGTTCGGGGATGACTACCCCACGCCGGACGGAACCTGTATCCGCGACTATATCCATGTAGTGGACCTGGCCCGGGCCCATGTGGTGGCCCTGGAGCGCCTTTTCGGGCAACAGAACCAGTCCAACTACGAGGTGTTCAACATCGGGACGGGCACGGGGAGTTCCGTAATGGAGGTCATCCGGAGTTTTGAACGGGTTTCGGGGGAAAAGCTGAATTACAAGGTGGTGGGACGCCGGAGCGGGGATGTGGTTGAAGCATATGCGGACACCACCCGTGCCAACAATGAATTGGGTTGGAAAGCGGAGTCTTCCCTGGACGATGCCATGGCATCCGCATGGACCTGGGAGAAAAAAGTGCGGAAGCTCTAGAGGGTTGGTCGGATCGCATAATGCAAAAACTGGCTCCGGTTCCTGACATTCGGAGCGAATTATTGTATTTTTGATAAATTATTTTGCCAGAGGCATACATTTTTTCAGATGGATAGATATTCCTTCTTAAACGCGGCTCATACCGCTTTTTTTTCAGACCTATACGATCGGTACCTCACCCACCCGGACAGTGTCGAGCCCAGTTGGCGCGCATTTTTTCAGGGATTTGATTTCGGGATGGAAAGCGCCCTGGAGGAAATCGGGATCGATGCGGAGGCCGGCGTGGTGCGCACGGCCGGGGGAGACGAAACGGCCATGCCGCTCTCGCTCAAAAAAGAATTCCAGGTGGTCCGGCTTATCGACGGGTACCGCAGCCGCGGACACCTTTTTACCCAAACGAACCCCGTAAGGGAGCGTCGTACCTACACGCCTTCCCTGGAGATTGACAATTTCGGCCTGGAAGAAGCCGACCTGGACCGGGTGTTCAGCGCGGGGGATATTATCGGGATCGGACCGAGCACGCTGCGGGAGATCATCGACCACCTCACGCGGATTTACTGCGATGCCATCGGCGTGGAATACATGTATATCCGTAGCCCGGAGCGCGTGGAGTGGATCCAGCAGTGGCTCAATGTCAACGACAACCACCCGAATTTCAGCCCGGAACGAAAAAAATACATCCTCCGGAAACTCAATGAAGCGGTTTCCTTCGAAGGGTTCCTCCATACCAAATACGTGGGCCAGAAACGGTTTTCCCTTGAAGGGAATGAATCACTGATCCCTGCGGTGGATGCCATCGTGGAGCGGGCAGCCGAACTGGGCGTGCAACAGTTTGTAATGGGGATGGCCCACCGGGGCCGCCTGAACGTGCTCACGAATATTTTCGGGAAACCCGCAACCGATATCTTCAGCGAATTTGAAGGCAAGGACTACGAACAGGAGATTTTTGACGGGGATGTAAAATACCACCTGGGATGGACTTCCATGCGGACGACGAATTCCGGGGATACCATCAATATGAACATTGCGCCCAACCCTTCCCACCTGGAAACGGTTGGGGCGGTAGTCGAAGGGATTACCCGGGCCAAACAGGACCGGCATTTCCCGGAAGATTTCTCCAAGGTCCTGCCGATCGTGGTCCACGGGGATGCCGCCATCGCCGGCCAGGGCATTGCCTACGAGGTGGTGCAGATGGCGGGCCTGGACGGATACGGCACGGCCGGTACCATCCATATTGTGGTCAACAACCAGATTGGCTTTACCACCAACTACCTGGACGGGCGTACCTCCACGTACTGTACGGACGTCGGGAAGGTCACCCTGAGCCCCGTACTCCACATCAACGCGGACGATACGGAAGCCGTTGTGCACGCCGCCCTGTTTGCCCTGGAATACCGGATGAATTTCAAGCGGGATGTATTTTTGGACCTTTTGGGTTACCGGAAATACGGCCACAATGAAGGGGACGAGCCGCGGTTTACCCAACCCAAGCTCTACAAGGCAATCGCCAAGCACAAAAACCCCCGGGATATTTATGCGGAAAGGCTGATGTCCGAAGGCATTATCGACGAGGGCTTTGTAAAGAAACTGGAAGAGGACTACAAGGCGAAGCTGGAGGAAGAGCTCAAGGACAGCAAGAAAGAAGACAAAACGCGGATTACCGCCTTTATGGCCGATGAATGGGACGGGTTCGAAAATGTTCGCGAATGGGAGATGATGGAGCCGGTGGAAACAGGGGTCCCGAAGGACAAGCTGGAAGCTGTCGCCCGGGTGATTACCCAACTCCCGGAAGATAAAAAGTTCCTGCGCAAGGTAGACAAGCTCGTCAAGGAGCGCTACAAGATGTTCTTTGAAACCAACCGCCTGGATTGGGCCATGGGGGAGTTGCTCGCCTATGGCACCCTCCTGCAGGAAGGATTCGATGTACGGATCTCCGGTCAGGATGTGGAAAGGGGGACATTCTCCCACCGCCACGCGGTGATGAAGGTGGAGGAAAGCGAGGAAGAGGTCCTGTTGCTGAACCATATCTCCGGGGAACAGGGCGATTTCCAGATTTACAATTCCCTGCTTTCCGAGTACGGGGTGGTCGGATTCGAATACGGGTATGCCATGGCGAGCCCGAACACGCTCACTATCTGGGAGGCCCAGTTCGGGGATTTCAGCAACGGCGCCCAGATCATGATCGACCAGTATATCTCGGCGGCGGAAGACAAATGGAAGCTGCAGAACGGCCTGGTGCTGTTTTTGCCCCACGGATATGAAGGCCAGGGGGCAGAACACTCCTCGGCCCGTATGGAGCGCTACCTGCAAGTATGCGCCAGGGACAATATGTATGTGGCCGATGTCAGCACCCCGGCCAACCTGTTCCACCTGCTCAGGCGCCAGATGCTGGTCAATTTCCGCAAGCCGCTGGTAGTCTTCACCCCGAAGAGCCTGCTCCGGCATGCGAAATGCGTCTCCACCGTGGAGGAACTGGCGGAAGGCCGGTTCCAGGAAGTGATCGACGATACTTCGGTATCGGTTAAAAAAGTCAAATCCCTGGTATTCTGCACCGGGAAATTCTATTACGACCTGCTCGCCGCCCGGGAGGAGCTGGGCAGGGACGATGTGGCCCTGGTACGCCTGGAACAATTGTTCCCCCTGCCGGTGGTGCAGATGGAGGAGTTGATCGAAAAATATTCCCAGGCGAAAGACCTGGTTTGGGCACAGGAAGAACCCAGGAACATGGGGGCCTGGAGCCACCTGATGATGCACTTCCCGGATGCGTCCCGTTTCCGTGTGGCTTCGCGGCGCTTTTACGCCTCCCCGGCAGCGGGGAGCCCGGCCCGCTCCAAGATGCGGCACCAGCAGGTAATCGACTATGTTTTCGACCCGGAAAAAGACAATATGAGCCGGCCGATACCGGCAGATGTGGCTTCGGATGAAGAGTGATCCGGGCAGCCACAGTCAGAAAACTTAAGGGATGGGAAGCAGAAAGGATTTGTTTCAAACAGCAACTGAAAAAATTACTTAAAGAGGAAATCGCATGATTCTAGAAATGAAAGTACCTTCTCCGGGCGAATCCATTACGGAAGTGGAAATTGCCCAATGGCTCGTTTCGGACGGGGACTATGTGGAAAAGGACCAGGCCATTGCCGAGGTGGATTCCGACAAGGCCACCCTGGAGCTTCCAGCCGAGGAAAGCGGGGTGATCACGCTGAAGGCCGAGGAAGGGGATGCCGTGGCCGTTGGCGAAGTGGTTTGCCTGATCGATACGGATGCAGACAAGCCGGATAGTTCCGGTGGCAAAGACCAGGAAGGCAGCGCCGGTACGGACTCAGTGGGCAAGGGGGATGAAGGTTCCGGCGGAAATGCCGAAAAAGACCTCGACAAACAAAAGGAAAAGGCCGGCAAAGATGCCGGGTCGAAAGCCCCGCAGCCCAATCAGGCTAAAGAAACCTATGCTTCCGGGGTAGCATCGCCGGCTGCGAAGAAGATTCTCGATGAAAAAGGTATCGACCCGGCATCCGTCAAAGGCTCCGGCAAGGATGGCCGGATTACCAAGGACGACGCAGTAAAAGCCGTCCCTTCCATGGGCAGCCCCGGCGGGGGATCCCGGGGGGAGTCCCGGAGCAAACTCTCCATGTTGCGGCGCAAGGTGGCCGAACGCCTGGTATCCGCCAAAAACGAAACCGCCATGCTGACCACCTTCAACGAGGTGGATATGTCGGCTGTATTCGACATCCGGGCGGAACACAAGGAAGTATTCAAGGAGAAACACGGTGTGGGACTCGGATTTATGTCCTTTTTCACCAAGGCGGTCATCCGGGCCCTCCAACAGTTCCCGTCCGTGAATTCCATGATCGACGGCAAGGAAATGATCACCTACGATTACTGCGATATCAGCATCGCCGTTTCCGGCCCGAAAGGCTTGATGGTGCCGGTAATCCGCAATGCGGAAAACCTGAGTTTCCGGGGGATCGAAGAAGAGGTCAAGCGACTGGCGCTCCGGGCCCGCGACGGACAGATCACTGTTGACGAAATGACCGGGGGCACCTTTACGATCTCCAACGGAGGCGTCTTCGGCTCGATGCTCTCCACCCCGATTATCAACCCGCCCCAAAGCGGTATCCTGGGGATGCACAACATCGTCGAACGGGCCATCGTCCGCGACGGTGCCATCGCCATCGCGCCGGTGATGTACGTGGCGCTTTCCTACGACCACCGGATCATCGACGGCAAGGAATCCGTCGGATTTTTGGTGGCCAGCAAGGAGGCGATCGAGAACCCGGTGGAACACCTGATGGACGGGGACCTGAAAAAAGCATTGGAGCTATAGGCGTTATCCCCGTAACTGTATTTGCAGATACCGGCAAGAAAAACGGAAAAATTATTGCGATGCCCCGGCCCCGGCCGGGGTTTTTATTTGAGGTAGAGGTTGCAGGAATCGTAGTCGATGACCGCCTGGCCGCCGTGCAGGATATCCGCCCCGAGGATGCCGTCCACGGGGGGTTCGTCCTGGCTTTCCAGGGCCTGGTTCACATGGCTGAGGTCAAAGAGGACAACCTGCATGTCCGGGCGTTCCCAGCCTTCCAGTGCCAGGGTATTCCCGTCGGAGACCAGGGTCTCCATGTCCACGGCCCCTGCGCCTGCGGCACGGATCTCAGAGATTTCGGTAAGCAGGCGGAAGCGCTCCGTTCGGTCGAGCCCCACGCAGGTATTGGAGGCCCCGGTATCCAGGATAAAACGGCCGGTCACCCCGTTCAGGGAACCGGAGAGCGCCAGGTGGTCAGTGCGGGTGCGTTCCAGGGGCATTGCGCTGAAGCCGCGGTCCAGCAGGAACTTTTTAAGGGTGCCCATGAGATTTTTTGATAAAGATAATCCTATTTTTGCGCCGTGACCCTGACAGATACACACGCCCATTTATACGTGGAAGCTTTTGACGAGGACCGGGCCCGGATGATGGCCCGTGCCAGGGCTGAAGGTGTGGAACGGTTTTTTATCCCCGCCATCGACTCGGCCTATACCAGGCGGATGCGGGATTTGAGGGAAGCTTACCCGGATGAGGTCTTCCTCATGTGCGGCCTGCACCCCACCCACGTGAAGGAGGATTTTGAGGAAGAACTCCGGCATGTTGAACGCGAACTGGACCTCGGGGGCTACGTGGCCGTCGGGGAGATCGGGATTGACCTGTACTGGGACCAAACCCGGCTCGAAGCCCAACAGGAAGCCTTTCGCCGGCAGATTCGGATGGCCAAATCCCACGGGTTGCCCATCGTCATCCATTGCCGGGAAGCCTTCGATGAAATTTTTGAAATCCTCGCCGAATGCCAGAGCCCGGATCTCCGGGGTATTTTCCACTGCTTTACCGGGACGCTCCAACAGGCCCGGCTTGCCCTGTCCTATGGAATGAAGCTCGGAATCGGCGGCGTGGCGACCTTTAAGAACGGGAAGATCGACCAGTTCCTGGACCAGCTCCCCCTGGAATCGCTGGTGTTGGAAACCGATTCACCCTACCTGGCGCCGGCGCCTCACCGGGGCAAACGCAACGAACCCGCCTACCTGAAATTCGTGGTTTCCCGCCTGTCGGAAATCTACGGGCTTCCCGAAGCGCAGATCGCAGAAACCACGACGGAGACTTCCCGGGAAGTCTTTGGCGTTTAATTTAATTACGTCTTATGGCCAAAAACGGCACCGGCATCTTGCTCATCTACACGGGCGGTACCATTGGGATGGTCCGCGACTACGGGTCGGGATCGCTCCGCGCCTTCGACTTCAACAACCTGCTCCAACAGATCCCCGAGCTCCACCAGCTCGACTGCAGGATCGATACGGTGGCATTTGCCAACCCGATCGACTCCTCGAACATGGACCTGCCCCACTGGCAACAGCTCGCCACCCTGATCGGGGAGCACTACGACCGGTATGACGGTTTCGTCGTTTTACACGGCAGCGATACGATGAGCTATACAGCCTCTGCACTGAGCTTTATGCTCGAGAACCTCGCCAAGCCCGTCATCCTCACGGGGTCCCAGCTTCCCATCGGCGACCTGCGGACCGACGCCAAGGAAAACCTCATTACTTCCATTCAGGTTGCGGCCCTGTCGGAAGGGGGCGAGCCCCTGATCCGGGAAGTCTGCCTGTATTTTGAATATAAATTGTTTCGCGGCAACCGGACCACCAAGATCAATACGGAACACTTCGAAGCCTTCGATTCCCCGAACTACCCGCCCCTGGCAGCTTCCGGCGTGCACCTGAAGGTCCGCCGGGAGGCGCTTTGGCACACGCCCAGGCAAGGGGCCCTCACAGTGCACACGGACCTCGATAACCGGGTGGGCGTGGTGCGGCTGTTTCCCGGGATGCACCCGGACTGGTTGCGCCACCAATTGGAAGCCCCCGGGTTGAAAGGCGTGGTACTGGAGACCTTCGGGGCCGGGAACGCCCCTACCGCCCCCTGGCTCCTGGACGCCCTCCGGGAAGCCGTGGGCCGCGGGTTGCAGATCGTAAACGTGACCCAGTGCAGCGGAGGTTCTGTACTGATGGGGCGGTATGAAACCAGTTCGGGCCTGCTGGACATCCCTTTGATCGACGGTCGGGACATTACCTCGGAAGCCGCCTTGGCCAAGCTTATGTACCTGCTCGGTTCGGCGGTTTCCCCTAAGTCCTTCAAAACCATATTTGAATCCCCGCTACGGGGTGAGATGTCCCAAAATTAACCGGGCAAAATTTCATATAATCCTAAATTTTTTGTTTATTGGGCACCCCGTTTTTCGGGTATTTTAGAGAGGTGGCCGAGTGGTCGAAGGCGCACGCCTGGAAAGTGTGTATGCACCAAAAGTGCATCGAGGGTTCGAATCCCTTCCTCTCTGCACAAAAGGGAATCACCGCCGCACCGCGGCGGTGATGCTCTCAAAACAAGCGGCGTCAAAAGCCCGCTTTTGAAAGGCGCGGTTTTGAGAGCATACCGGTCGGCGAAGCCGAACGGAGATTCCCATGCTTGTCCGGCAAACTGAAAGAGGTACAGGGATCAGCGAAGCTAATCCCCGGCGCGGATTAAAATGTTGAAGGGGGGAATCGGTCGGCGAAGCCGAACGCTGACTCACATACTTGTCCGGCAATGTATTTTGAAAGATTCGCAAGGAATTTCGGACCCTGGCTGAAAATGTGTTGTAAACCCGCGGGTTTTTTAAGGATTCCGGGGCCTGGACGCCCCAATTTTAGTTTTTTAATTCCAATTTTTTGTTATCTTTAACCCTAATAACTAATCTAAATTTAAGTTTGAAAAAAATGAAAAAATTATTCTCATTCCTGGCTCTGGCTGGGCTATTTGTCCTCGGAACAAATACGGTAAGCGCTAAAGCGCCAGCTATTCTTTCAAACCTGTCTTCAACTTTGACCACTGCGACTGTAATGCTACAGGACGAGGCTGGAGCTGCTGCGGACGATAGAGGATTTACCCAGGTTCTTAAAGAACAATTCATCCAGGGGGGTGCCGGTTTCATGGGCATCGTACTGCTCTGTCTGATTCTCGGACTGGCGGTAGCCATCGAGCGGATCATTTACCTGAATATGGCCAGCACGAATACCACCAAGCTGAAGCAACAGGTAGAAGACGCCCTGGCTTCCGGCGGTGTTGAAGCGGCCAAGGAAGTATGCCGCAACACCAAGGGCCCCGTTGCCTCCATCTATTACCAGGGCCTCGATCGGGCCGGTGAGAGTATCGAATCTGCTGAAAAGGCGGTTGTTGCCTACGGCGGGGTTCAGATGGGACAACTCGAGAAAAACGTTTCCTGGCTTTCACTCTTTATCGCCATTGCCCCGATGCTTGGGTTCATGGGGACGGTAATCGGTATGATCCAGGCCTTCCAGAAAATTAGCGCAGTAGGTAACCTGAGTGCCTCCCTGATTGCCGGGGATATCCAGGTAGCCCTGTTGACGACGGTATTCGGTCTGATTACTGCGATCATCCTTCAGATCTTCTACAACTACATCATTGCCAAGATCGACAGCATCGTCAATGATATGGAAGATTCTTCGATCATCCTGATCGATATGCTGGTTGATCACAAAAAGTAAGTCGGACGCCTAATACCATAGAGCATGCATAAGATTGTAAAAATATTATTGATAGTTCTGGGAGCCATTGCCGCTATACTGTGGTTTATGCTTCCCGAGAGCGCGATGCCGGCATCAGAGCAGATCGATAGCGGCGCCATGAACGGGATGTTCATCATCATGTACATCCTGTTGGGAATCGCTGTGGTCTCCAGCCTGTTGTTCGCGCTTAAAAACCTGTTCTCCAACCCGGCCAGCCTGAAGAAGACACTGTTTGTCATCGTCGGCTTCCTGCTGGTGGCCGCTATCGCCTATGTCCTGTCGGACGGCGCTGACGGCACCGTCGAGGAAATGGCGGGAAGAGGCGTAACAACCACCGAGAGTACGGTGAAGAATATCGGCGCAGGCCTCAATTTGTTCTTCATCCTGGTGATTATCGCTGTAGCTTCCATGCTATGGGGAGGAGTCAAGAAAATGTCGAATAAGTAAATCCAAGGAATATGCCTAGAAGAGGAGCACCACCGGAAGTAAATGCAGGGTCCATGGCGGATATCGCCTTCCTGCTGTTGATCTTTTTCCTTGTAACCACCACCATTGAAACCGACGCGGGGCTGGACCGTATGTTGCCGCCCATTGAGCCGCCGGAAGAGGATGTGGTGATTAAACAGAAGAATATCTTCACGGTGAATATCAACAAAAACGGTCAGTTGCTCGTCGAAGAGGAGCTCACGGAGTTGCAGGACCTGAGAGAAAAAGCCATGGCCTTTCTGGACAATGGCGGAGACGGAACCTGTAACTATTGCAAAGGCGCCGGGGATGAGTCATCGTCGGATAACCCGGGCAAGGCGATTATTTCGCTGAAGAACGACCGGGAGACCCGTTACGGCACGTACATCACAGTTCAGAACGAGCTGGTGGGTGCCTACAACGAGCTCAGGAACCGGGAGTCACAGAGGTTGTACGGCCGTGATTTTACGGACATGGAAGCGGAGTATCTCAATCCGGAAACCGACGAGGATGTCCGGGAAGAACTGAAGGAAAAGGTGTTGCGTGTGCAGGAGCTCTTCCCCCAGAAGCTTTCGGAGGCCGAGACAACTGCAAATTAAAAAAGACGAGACATGGCTAAGTTCAATAAGAAAAAAGACGGTGACATCCCCGCAGTATCCACGGCATCCCTGCCGGATATTGTATTCATGCTGCTGTTCTTCTTCATGACGGTTACCACCATGAAGGACAATACGCTGATGGTGGACAATACGTTGCCCAATGCGAGTGAAACCAAGAAACTGGAAAAGAAGGACCGGGTGATTTACATCTATGTGGGGAAACCCACCTCCCAGTACCAGAAAACCTTTGGTTCCGAGCCGAAGATCCAGTTGAATGACAAGTTTGCCAGTGTATCCGAGGTAGGCGATTACATCCTGCAGGAACGGGCCAAGAAGCCCCAGGACATCCAGAATGTGCTGACAACCGCCCTCAAGGTGGACAAGGAGGCCAATATGGGTCTGATATCGGATATCAAACAAGAACTGCGAAAGGTGAATGCCCTGAAGGTCAATTACACGACCTACGAAGGGGATGCTTTCCGGAATATCCAGTAGCAGTCATTTTTTCAAAACCAATTTAGATCTAAAAAACGCTTCAGTCTTTGAAGCGTTTTTTTTATGTTGAACACATGAAAGCCCGAATCGCCACTTTCATCCTGCTATTTTGCCTGCTCCCTGTAATCGGTCAGGAAGGCAATCCCACTGGCACGGACCTCCCGAAGGACTCCCTGGATACCGGGGCGCCCCTCATCGATTCGGAATACCTGGAAGACCAGTTCTATGTCGGTTTCTCCTTCAACTTGCTTTTGAACCAGCCGGAAGGGGTCTCCCAGAATAACCTGATATCGTACGGGATTTATTTGGGCTTTATCAAGGACCTCCCCATCAACCCGAAGCGGACCCTGGCCCTGGGGATTGGATTGGGATACGGCGTGAACTCCTACTACAGCAACCTCAGGGCCATCCAGAACGGAGAGGATTTCCAGTACATTCTCCTGGACGAGGATGACGCATATAAGCGGAACAAAATCGAGACCCACCTGTTGGAGTTGCCGGTACAGTTTCGATGGCGGAATTCCACAGCCACGGATTACAGTTTCTGGCGGATTTACACGGGTTTTAAACTCGGGTACGTCGTCGGGTCCCGGTCCAAATTCGTGACCTCGGATTTTAAAGACAGTTTTTACAATACGGACACGGATAATTTCCGCTACGGCCTGACGCTGAATATCGGGTACAACACGATCAACTTCCACGTGTATTACGGCCTGAACAACTTGTTTGAAGACAATGTCCCCGGGCCGGATGGCGCAGACCTGGATATGGTACCCCTGCGGATCGGGTTGATTTTCTACATCCTCTAAAACCAGAACCGGACCAGGATCAGCTGGGAAACCAGGCCGATCAGCCAGCCCGTGAGGACGGACGCGCGTCCGTGTACCTGCAGGTAAAGGCGGGCGGTGCCGACCAGCCCCGTACAGAGCGTACAGGCGCTGATGGCCAGGACGATGTTTTTCTCAAAGTGGATACTCAGGGTAATCAGGTACATCAGCAATGTACCGATACCCACCATGTGCAGGCTGATCGGTTTGCCGGCCAGCGCCAGGAGGAGGCAGGCAACCGTGGCGATAATCATCCCCAGGAAGTAGTAGTACAGTTCCGCCGCGTAGTTGTTCGGGATCACCCGGAACAAGACCATCAAAAGCAGGACGAGGAAGATCAGCAGCGGGTAGATACGTTCCTGGGGCCGCAACAGGCGGGAGGATTGCATCATGCCCAGGTTGCGGAGGATCAGCATGCTGATCACGGGGATGATCACCGTCAGGATAAAAACCGGCAGTACGTTCCCGCTTTGCATCTCCAGCGGGCTGAATTTCGGGGTGACCCGGAAATACAGGACCGTGCCATAGAGCGGGATCAGCAGCGGGTGGAACAGGTAGCTGATGAGCTTGCTAAGGAAGCGCATTATATTTCTTTTCGGAGTCTCGCCACCGGGATGCCCAGTTGTTCGCGGTATTTGGCAATGGTCCGCCTGGCTATCGGGTAACCCTTCTCCTTGAGGATCTTCGCGAGCTTGTCGTCCGTAAGTGGTTTGCGTTTGAGATCGGAAGAGCGTCGTGTAG
>CAXQQM010000125.1:0-4176 GCA_964226055.1 Robiginitalea sp.
CTGTTCAGGAGCTGCTTGTCCTCCTCGGCCGCCCGCCGGAGGTTGGCTTCCGTCCAGGGGACCCAACGGACCGGATTATAGGCGTGTTGCTGCAGGTACGGGCTGGTTTCGTGGAGCAGGTCGTTTGGGGTGTTGTCCATGGGCTGTGGCATTTATTTGCAGGAGTTTTCCGGGTTTTTCCGTGTCTTTCTGTGTTTTTACAGGTTTTTCCGGGGAGTTCCGGCGAGGGTCGGGAACCAAAAAGGCGCCCCCGGACCGGGGGCGCCTATTTATCCGGGAATCCGGTGTTTTACTTTACCTCGAAAGTAATTTTTGTATTGACCCGGTAGCTCGCGATCTTGCCATCTTTCACCGTACAGCTTTGTTCGTTGATATATATCGAACGGATATGGTCGACGGATTTGGATGCCTGGGCCAGGGCTTTTTCGGCGGCGTCTTCCCAGCTCTTGTCGGAATTTGCCAATACTTCTATAACTTTTAAAACTGCCATAATTTCCAATTTAAGGTTCTCCCTTAAAGTACGAAATAATGGCCGTAATGACAAGGCTCAAACGCCTTAACCATTGATCGCAACGACTTCGTTGACCTGGTCGCCCATCATGTTCTGCAACATGGTCTGGATCCCGTTTTTCAGGGTAAAGGTCGAAGACGGGCAGCCGCTGCAGGCCCCTTGCAGGATCACGTGAACGGTTTTGCTTTCCGCCTCGTACGACTGGAAGACGATATTCCCCCCGTCGCTGGCAACGGCGGGCTTGACGTATTCCTCCAGGATACCGGCAATTTCCTGGGATATCGGGTCCATTTGTTCCAAATTCCCTTCCGGTACGCCGGCAATTTGGGATTTTTCAGCACTTGCCCCCGGTTCCAGGACTTCGCCGCCCGCAGCCAGGTATTCCCGGATAAATTCCCGGAGTTCCATGCTGACATCCTCCCATTCGGCCACCTCGTATTTGGTTACTGAGATGTAGTTGTGGTCCATAAAGACTTCCTTGACAAACGGGAAGCCGAAGAGTTTTTGCGCCAGGGGGGAGTGCCGGGCCTGGTCGATATCCTTGAATTCAAATACGTCCGGGACCAGCTGTTTGTTGGCGACGTATTTCATGACGGCCGGGTTGGGCGTGACTTCGGCATATACGGTGATTGCCACCCTTCCCGCCTGTTCGGGCTCGTCTACCACGGGTTCCCCTGCATTGAGGTAATCCACCAGTTGCTGGGCAACTTCCTGTTTCACATCGTCCCACGAAACGATGTCAAATCGCTCCATGGCGACAAAATTCCCGGAGATATAGACCGTCTTGATAAACGGCAGGTAGAACAGCTGCTGGGCCAGGGGCGAATCCTTGGCCTCGTCGATATTTTTGTATTCATAGCTTCCCTTGCTCACCAGTGGCTTGTTGGCCTCGAATTTGAGGATGGCCGGATTGTTGGTTTCCTTCAGGGTGATGATATATTCTTCCATCGCGTTCAATTTCTGCAAAATTACGGTATTTCGGCCGGACTCCCTTACATAATAATAGGGGGTTTATACCGTTATACAGTATATTTAAAGGCATTTAAACCACGGCCCCAGTCCCTTTTGATGAGAAACTTCCTGTTATGTATTTTCGCCTGCCTGGCTGCTGCGGCCAGTCCGCTTTCGGCCCAGGAAGGCATCCCGGTGTATTTTGACTACCTCTCCGATAATTACTACCTGGTACACCCCTCCATGGCGGGTATCGGCCAGGGGGGCAAGATTCGCCTGACCGCCAGGCAACAATGGTTCAGCGTGGACGAGGCACCGAATATGCAAACGCTCAATGCCCACTACCGGATCCGGGACAGCCGGAGCGGCCTGGGGGCCATCCTGTTCAACGACGCCAACGGGTATCACGCCCAAACCGGGCTGAAGCTGACCTATGCGCACCACCTGCCTTTCGGCAGTGATATCCGGATCCTGAACCAGCTGTCGTTCGGTATCAGCCCGACCATCCTGCAGAGCAGCCTGGACGAGACTGAATTCCGGTCTGTCGTGCCGGACCCGGCAGTTACAGGTTCCAAGATCAGCGCCACCTATTTCAACCTGGACCTGGGAATGTCCTATTCCTACCAGGAATTCTACGCACACGTCTCCATCCTGAATCTGCTGGAAACCGAACGGGAACTCTACCGCATCGGCCGGGCCGACCCGGACAACGTTCCGGTTATCGACAACCTGAGGCGTTACCTCTTCTCCGTCGGTTACATTTTCGGACGGGGTGAATGGCGGCTGGAGCCTTCCACGATGCTGCAGATCACCGAATTTACCAGAGAGAAAGCCATCGACATCAATGCCAAAGTATACAAGGATGTCGGCTTCGGCACGCTTTGGGGCGGTCTTTCCTACCGCCGGAGTTTTGACGGGGCCCAATACGTACAGAACGGCCAGTTTGGCGAACAGCGGTTGCAATTGTTTACGCCCATTATCGGGGTGAATGTCAACCGATTCATGTTTTCCTACAACTATTCCTACCAGTCAGGCGACATCCGCCTGGACAGTGGCGGTTTTCACCAAATCACCCTCGGCTACGACTTCGGCCCGGAACGGGAGAACCGATTCGACTGCTATTGCCCGGCGGCTAATTATTAGGGCAGGAACCCGGGAAGGATGCTATTGCGGCCGGCTGCAAAGGCCCTGGCCGGTGTTCCGCACCGCAAGCTGTCCTCGACGTAGCGCTGCTACGCCTGCGGAAACTTCGCGGCGCGCGCCTTGGCCAGTCCCTTTTCGCTCGCCCTCATGGACGTATCCTTCCCGGGTTCCTGCCCTTCGGCAGATTGATGTTCATTTGCTGTTTCTGTCGGCTGCAAAGGCCCTGGCCGGTGTTCCGCACCGTAAGCTGTCCTCGACGTAGCGCTGCACTACAACATTTCCGCCGCAGGGGAGACCGTATACAGGTCAACGGGTTTTTCCCGACCCTTCAGATCCCGGGTGCCCAAAGTCGTAATGGTATAACGGCCTTCCAACTTCAATACCTCCAGTAATTCTCCGGAAAGCAGGATTTTTACCCCGTAACTGTTGCAAAGGGCTTGCATCCGGGCCGTGGTATTGAGTACATCCCCGGTAAAGAAAATGGCCTTTTTCAGCGCCCCGATTTCTCCGGTGGTTACCTGGCCAATGTGCAGGGCCGCCTTAAATTCCGGGACGATGCCGAAGGTATCAGCATACCAGCCCGCCTTCTTCTCAAGGGCTGCCTGCATGGCAAAGAAGCACCGGATACAGTTGACTGCTCGTACCCCGCTGGTATGGGTAAAGGAAACAATGACCTCGTCACCCACATACTGGTAGACTTCGCCCGAATAACGTACGATGGCATCTGAAAAATCCGAGTAATAGGCCCGGAGGAATTCAAAGTACCGCGCATGGCCGAGTTCTTCGGCCACGGAGGTGGAGGATTTCATATCGGAAAACAGGAAGATGCGGTATTCCTCCCGCGGCTGGTGGTATTTCCCGGTAAAGAAGTTCATCAGCACACCATGGCCGATATTTTCACTGATCTCCGAATAAAACAGGCTCAGGAAAAGGCTGAACGCGATGGCTACCATGGTACTGAGGAACTCTACACTGCTCAGGAAGTTCCAGAATTTCTCCATGACGGCCTGGTGGAGTGGGGAGGCCCCCAATTCCAGGGCTGCCGCCAGGGGGTAGACGATCAGGATGACCAGCAGCAGGAAACAACTGTAAAATGCCAGTTTATAAAGGAGTTTACGGGAAAAACTCCGGGAACGGAACCGGTTCCCCAACCAGAATACCTCCAGGATTCCAACCAGGAACCCGATAAGGGCCACTGCAAGACTTGCAAATACAAAAACCGCAGGCGTCAGGGTAATGGTGGAGTCGGGGTTCAGGTTCTCGCTTCGGGTCGCCGTTTCCTGGATAAAGAGGACAAACCACCCCATGATCAGCCAGATCACCCCAAATGGGAGGGCCCGGGAAATATTGCGCTTGGTTGTTGGAGACAGCAGGATGGCCGGATGGGTTTATGCGGGTAATTTACGCACTTCGGCCGGATTCCCCCACCCCTGGATTTAAATGAAACACCCGGCAAGGCCCGCAAATGGCCCGCCGGGTGTTTTCCTACCCCACCTTCCAACACGCTTATTGTACCCAGGTATACGCTTTTCGACGGGCCTGTTTGCGCACGGCATCCAAAAGGGCCCCCT
>CAXQQM010000126.1:0-2143 GCA_964226055.1 Robiginitalea sp.
CCAGCCTTCATTGTACTTGCCCTGTGCCAGCAGGTTCATGATTTCCGATTCGCTGGCCCCAGCGCTGACCAGTGCCTCCACTCCCTGGTGTACGTGGTAGTAATTGACCCCTGAATGGATCAGGGCAGCGCCCAGGCCGGCTGAAAAATAGAAAAACAGGAATTTTTTAGTCCCCCACATCCGTTCCAGGGGCGAGCCGAAAGCCCAGAGCGCGTACATATTGAACAGGATATGCATAAACGTCTGGTTGCTGTGCATAAACATGTGGGAGACGATCTGCCAGATCGAAAAATTCGGGTTTTCCGGATACCACAGGGCCAGCCAGTCGTACAATTGCTCCCCGTAAAGCATGGCGGCTACATAGAGGATGATGTTGATGACCAACAGGTGCTTGATGCCTTCGGTGAGTCTTCCCATTTAGCTGAGTTTTTTTTCGAGTTCCTCCATGGAGAGGGTCACATAGGTGGGCTTGCCGAACGGGCTTGTCCCGGGTTCTTTGCAGCCGAACAGGTCGTTGACCAGCCCGAGTTGCTCCTCTTGTTCCAGGGCCGTACCCTGTCTGACGGCCAGGGACCGGGCCAGCGCCTTTGCAATGCGGTCGCTTTTGGAAAAGTGCACCCCGTCTTCATGACGCTGCCAGTCCGATACGATACCGTCCAGAATGGACTCCGCCTCGGATTCGGGGACCCCGACGGGCAGCCCGGTAATTTCCACAAAGTCCTCCCCCGTGCGCCCAAATCCAAATCCCGGGGCCTCCAGGGTCTCCTTCAAGCCTTCGAGGACATGCATCTCGGAGGGGCTGAACGAGGGTTTGAGTGGAAATAACAATGCCTGGGTGGCCGGATCCCGCTGGGTGGTACTGCGCAAAAAGCGCTCGTAAATGACCCGCTGGTGCGCCCGGCGCTGGTCAATAAGCAACAATCCCGATTTGATGTGCGACAACAGGTATTTGCGGCCCACCTGGAAGACACCTGTCTGCCCGGGATGGGCGGCTGCATCCTCCCTGAACAGTACTTCCTCTCCCTCCCCGGGCGCTACGGTCCAACCTTCCCGGGTCTCTTCAGAAACAGCCTCCGGGTCGAGCCCGTCGTAGAGGACTTCCCATGTGGAACGCTTTTGACGCCCTGCAGCCGGTTGGGCGTGTCGAGCGGCCGGTGGGGCTCCCTGTATGGCGCGTTCTTCCGCAAACGGATTGAATGACCGGTCCACACTCACTTTCGGAACGGCTACGCCTTTTTGCTGGTAGGCATAGGGGGTTTCCAGGTTCGGGTCCCGCTCAAAATCCAGAACCGGGCTGATACTGAATTGCCCCAGGCTGTGTTTCACCGCCGACCGCAGGATGGCGTACAGGCTTTGTTCATCCTCGAATTTAACTTCCGTTTTGGTGGGGTGTATATTGATGTCAATGGCCCCGGCGGGTACCTGGAGATACAGGAAATACCCCGGGTAGGTATCCGGCTTGAGCAGTCCTTCAAAAGCTGTCAGGATGGCGTGATGCAGATAAGCGCTCCGGATAAACCGGTCGTTCACAAAAAAGTACTGTTCCCCCCGGCTTTTCTTGGCGAATTCCGGTTTGCAGATAAACCCGTCGATTACGGCCAGCTGGGTTTCCTCCCGCACCGGGACCAGGCGCGTATTCATCCTCGAACCAAACAGGTGGACAATCCGCTGCCGGAGGTTCGATGCGGGGAGTTGGTGGACTTCGCTGTCGTTGTGCATCATGGAAAATGCAACCCCCGGATGGGCCAGTGCCACGCGCTGGAATTCCTCCAGGACATGGCGGTATTCCACCTTATCGGATTTCAGGAAATTACGGCGGGCCGGGATATTGAAAAACAGGTTTTTGACGCTGACGGAGGTGCCTACCGGCGCCACGGCTTCCTCCCGGGACTGCACGGAATCCCCGGCGATACGGATCCGGGTGGCCAGTTCGGCCCCTTCCCCCCGGGTCTGCATTTCCACCTGGGCGATGGCCGCGATGGAGGCGAGGGCCTCCCCGCGGAAACCCTTGGTGTGCAGCCGGAACAGGTCGGAGGCTTCCGAGATTTTGGAGGTTGCGTGCCGGCGAAAACTGAGCAGGGCATCCGCCGGGCTCATGCCGCAGCCGTCATCCACCACCTGCACCAGTGCCTTCCCGCCGTCC
>CAXQQM010000127.1:0-12636 GCA_964226055.1 Robiginitalea sp.
GGAAAACGACTGTTTCCGTCGCTCCGCGGCGCAGGACTTTGTGACTCTTGAAAAACTCGATTGGGAGGAAGGGGATGTCTGCCGTCCGGGTTACTTCCCCGGGCGTCCGACCGAGGTGGCGGCAGAATTCCCCGTATATGGGTACTGTTTGGAATTGCTCGCGAAACACTTCCAGGGCGGCCTGTTCAAATGCCTCCCGCGAGGCGATATCAAAAGGATCAAATGCATCCATGGGTTGCCGGCTTGCGGCAAAAGTAATACAATTGCCACTGCGGCATAAGGGATAGGCGTGTTTCTGGGACCCGGGAAGGGATACCTAGCGTACCACGAGTTTTTTGGTGGCGTACCGGCCGCTTTGCTCAATCCGGACCATATATACCCCCGGGACCAGCAGGTCGATTGCCAGAGCGTCCCCGCTGAGCCGCCTTTCAAGGACCACTTTTCCAAAGAGGTCGAAGACGCGGACGGTTTTAGGTGCCCGGGAATCCGATTCAATATACACCACATTGGCCGTAGCCGGGTTCGGGTGCAGCCGGATGCGGGCCTCCCCCGTGCCTGCGACCGCATCGGTCTGTTGGGCGGCGAGGCCGAATGTTCCCATGAAGAACAGCAGTAGGTAGATTTGCTTCATCAGGATGGTATTGATTTGGGATCAACAGTTTAAATATAGGGGCTCAGGGGCTTACGGGGGATAATTTGTTGTGAAGGGGGCATTTTTGTAGGTAAATGGAAGGAGCCTTGCCGTTCGTCGATAATAACAGCAATTTTATCGACTGGCTTTCAGGCGTTAAGATACCGTTGGAGTGCGGGGTTTCTGCCTTATTTAACGATCAGCTTGCGGGTGGCGACTTTGTCGCGTTCATATACCTGGATCAGGTATACCCCGGCATCGAGGCCGGTGAGGTTCAGTTCCGTTCCCAGGATGGTAGTCTTCAGGACCGGGGTGCCCAGGACATTGTAGATATGCACTGTTTTCGGGGCATTCGAAGCGGTTACGATCTGTACTTTGCCCTGTGTAACGGGGTTCGGGTACAGCTTGAAGCCCTCGATATCCCCCCGGTTATTCACCTCCTGGGAGAATCCGGCAGTAACAAAAAGCAGTAAAATCAAGGTGTAAAAGTGCTTCATACTGAGTGAATCGCAAACCACATGCCACAAAGATAGCAGATTTGACCCGCGATTGCCCTGCAGCTTCCCTAAAGATCGAAATTTTTCGACGAAATGCGCTATCCCTGTACACTTTAACACGACAGGCCGCCAGTATGTTATCGAATTGTTAGCTGTATTAAATTGGCGTTAAGCTACCTTTAAACTAGCGGTTTTGTTATATTTTTGGAACTCGTTCAACCAAACCGCGAAACCATGAAAAATCAGGATATCAAAATTCTACTCGTCGACGACGAACCTGATATTCTGGAAATACTCAGCTACAACCTCACTTCCGAGGGGTATCAGGTATTCACTGCCCGGAACGGGGCTGAAGGTGTCGAGAAAGCGCGGAAAAAGGTCCCCCACCTGATCATCCTCGACGTGATGATGCCCGAAATGGACGGTATCGAGGCCTGTGAGATTATCCGTAAGACCAAAGACCTGCAGGACAGCATCATCGCATTCCTCACCGCCCGGAACGAAGATTACTCCCAGGTAGCCGGTTTCGATGCGGGGGCGGACGACTACATCACCAAGCCCATCAAGCCCAAGGTGTTTATCAGCAAGGTCAAGGCGCTGCTGCGCCGCCTCAAGCACCAGGAAGGGGAGGGCGATGACATCCTCAAAGTCGGCAAGCTGGTCATTAACCGGGAGGAGTACAAAGTGATCAACAAGGGTGAAGAACTCACATTGCCCCGGAAGGAATTCGAATTGCTGGCGCTGCTGGCCTCCAAGCCGGACAAGGTTTTTAAGCGGGAGGTGATCCTGGATAAGGTTTGGGGCCAGGAAGTGGTCGTAGGCGGGCGAACCATCGATGTGCATATCCGGAAGCTCCGGGAGAAAATCGGGGAATCGCATTTCAAGACCGTCAAAGGCGTGGGGTATAAGTTCGTCGAATAATGGCCACCAAGCTCCGCAGGTCCTATCGTTTTTCCCTTCGTTCCGCCCTCTATATTACGCTGTTTCTAATCCTTGCCGCCGGGATCCTCCTTTTCCTGTCGGATTTGATCGATGCCTATTGGATGGCATTGCCCGTACTGGCTGTCCTGGTCTTCTGCATCGCTTTCCTGGTGGTCCAGGTCCGGGCCGAACGATTTATCTACCGGCGCATTGAACAGATCTACGAGGACGTTTCCCTTCTGGAATCCACCTCCCTGACCTCCGGGCCCATCACCACGGACCTGCGCACCCTGAACGAAGAGATTGAAAATTTTGCACGGGCCAAAAAAATCGAGATCGACACGCTGCGGATCCGGGAAGAATACCGGAAGGAATTCCTGGGCAATGTGTCCCACGAGCTGAAAACCCCGCTTTTCACCGTGCAGGGCTATATCCATACGCTGCTCGACGGTGCCCTGGACGATAAGAAGGTGAGGCGCAAGTACCTGAACCGGGCGGCCAAGGGGGTGGAGCGGCTTATCTATATCATCAAGGACCTCGACCTGATCACCAAGCTGGAGGTAGGCGACCTGCACCTGGAATGGGAGACCTTCGACATTGTCGAGCTGATCCAGAACGTGTTCGACCTGCTCGAGATGAAGGCGGCCAAAAAAGAGATCAGCCTCGTTATTGACATGGAATACACCACGCCCATCTACGTCCGGGCCGACAAGGAAAAAATCCAGCAGGTGCTCACCAATTTGGTAGTCAACTCCATCAAATACGGGTATCCCAAAGGGACCACGGAAGTAAGCGTCGAGAACCTGATCAAAAATAAGGTCATTATCCGCGTCACCGACAACGGGGAGGGGATCGCCGAGCAGCACCTGACCCGCCTGTTCGAACGTTTCTACCGGGTAGATAAAAGCGGCAGCCGGAAAGAGGGGGGAAGCGGCCTGGGCCTGGCCATCGTAAAGCACATCATCGAAGCCCACAACGAAAAAATCTACGTGGAGAGCGACGTGGACGTGGGATCCGAATTCTCCTTTACCCTGGAAAAGGCCAAGGGCAGCCCGGACCCGGATTGAGGCAGGCGTCTGGACCCGTTTTCGTAGCTTTGCCCTACCAAAGAACCAATTGAGTGGGCAGTAAAAACAAACTGAAGCGCTTCCGCGACAACGAACAATTCCCCAATGTCATCCAGCCCGAACGGGACGACCTGCTGAAAGGGGATTTTGAATACCGGGGCCGGTGGGCCGACTTTTTCGGCAACGCCAACCCGATTGTCCTGGAACTCGGCTGTGGCAAAGGGGAATATACCCTGGAATTGGCGCGCCGCAACCCGGATACCAATTACCTGGGGGTGGACATCAAGGGGGCCCGTATCTGGCGGGGCGCAAAAACGGCCCTGGAGGAACCCCTGCCGAATGCGGGTTTCCTCCGCACGCACATCGAACTGATCGACCGGGTATTCGCCCCGGGGGAAGTGGCTGAAATTTGGATTACCTTTCCGGACCCGCAAATCAAATTCAAGCGCACGAAGCACCGGATGACTAACCCGAAGTTCCTCAATCGCTACCGGGCCGTTTTGCAAGCAGGGGGCCGGGTGCACCTGAAGACGGACAGCGAATTCATGCACGGGTATACCCTGGGCTTGCTGCAGGGCCTGGGAATCCCGGTTCAATATGCCAACCACAATATCTACGAGAATTCCGGGGCGCCAGCTGATGCGACCGGGATCCAGACTTTTTACGAAAAACAGTATCTTGAGAGAGGGAAAGCCATCACTTACCTCGCTTTCAGCCTGGATGCCTTATGACACACATGCTGACCTTGTTTTTTGCCACTTTCTCGGCGGCCTTCATGGCCACCGTGCCTCCCGGGTTGCTCAACCTGAATGCCGCAAAGATCAGTGTGGAGAAAGGGAAATCCAACGGTATCATCTTCAGCCTGGGGGTTTCCACCATGGTGGTGATCCAGGCGTACATTGCCGTGCTTATTTCCAAGTTTCTGTACCGGAACCCGGAGGTCATCGTCTGGCTGCAAAAGGCTGCCCTGGTGGTCTTCGCTTTTTTTGCCGTCTATTTTTTCGTCAAGGCGCGAAAGGAAAAAGACCTCCCCCGGCAAATGGTGGAGGTGCGCCGGCGGAACAGTTACCTGAAGGGCATGGTCCTGGCCTCCCTGAATTTCCTGACCATTCCGTACTACAGCGCCCTGAATGCCATGTGGAACGCTTCCGGCTGGATCGACTTCAAATTCTGGGACATCGCCGTTTTTATCCTTTCGGCGGGATGCGGGACGTTTTCGGTCCTCTACCTCTATACCGTGTATTTTACCAAACTGGACTCCCGCAGCAACGCATTTTCCAAGAATTCCAACTACGTGCTGGCCGTCTTGATGTTGATTTTGCTGGTCATCACGCTGATCCGCGTCTTTTACACCTAAACCCATGAGCCACCCGGACCCCCACTTTTTTCAGCGCGTCTACGAAGTAGTCCGCCAGGTGCCTTACGGCCGGGTGACTTCCTATGGGGCCATTGCGCGCTATCTCGGGACCGCCCGCAGTGCCCGGGTCGTGGGCTGGGCCATGAACCAGTCGCACGGCATGGAGGACGTCCCCGCCCACCGGGTGGTCAACCGCAACGGGCTGCTCACCGGGAAACACCATTTTGGCGGGACGCACCTCATGGAGCAGCTCCTGGAAAACGAGGGCGTCCGGGTGCGGGAAAACCAGGTGGTGGATTTCCGGCGCCACTTCTGGGACCCGGGGGAAGAACTTTAGGCCCGGGCCTTTCCATAGCCTTATTAATAAGGGGTTTGCCTTTTTCGGTTTGGATTCCAAGCCGTATCTTTGTTGTTTAGAATGAATTTGAATTAATCTATGGCTGTTTCACTAGACAAACAAGAAATCCGAAAAGCACTGGAAGGCATCACCGTCCCCGGGGAAGGCGAGAATATGGTGGCAAGCGGGGCCGTGCGGAATATCCAGGTGTTCGGGGACGAAGTGGTCGTGGATATCACGATAAAAAACCCGAGCCTCCAGGCCAGGAAAAAGACCGAGGTCAGCATCCTGCAAATCATCCACCGGGAGGTCTATGAGAAGGCGAAGATCAAAATAAACGTCAATGTGGATGCCCCGGCCAAAAAGCCGGCCGGCAATCCGATTCGGGGCAAGGCGATCCCCGGGATCGACAATATTATCGCTGTGGCCAGTGGCAAGGGGGGTGTCGGAAAATCCACCGTAACGGCCAACCTGGCGGTAACCCTGGCCCAGATGGGATTCCGGGTGGGCCTGCTGGATGCCGATATTTATGGCCCCTCCATCCCGATCATGTTCGATGTGGCTGGGGAGAAACCCCTGGCAGTAGAGGTAGCAGGAAAGTCCCGGATGCGCCCGGTTGAGAATTACGGCGTCAAGGTGCTTTCCATCGGCTTTTTTACCGAACCGGACCAGGCCGTGATCTGGCGGGGCCCCATGGCCGCCAAGGCGCTGAACCAAATGATATTCGACGCACATTGGGGGGAGCTGGACTTCCTCCTGGTAGACCTGCCGCCCGGGACGGGGGATATCCACCTGAGCATCATGCAATCCCTTCCCATTACGGGAGCCGTGGTGGTGAGCACCCCACAGCAGATCGCACTGGCGGATGCCCGCAAAGGGGTGGCCATGTTCCGGCAGGAAGCCATCCGCGTACCTGTACTGGGGCTGGTCGAGAATATGGCGTATTTTACCCCGGCAGAACTTCCGGATAACCAGTATTACATATTTGGCCGCCACGGCGCGCGCAACCTGGCCGAAGACCTGGATATCCCGTTCCTGGGGGAAATCCCACTGGTACAGGGAATACGGGAAGCCTCGGATATCGGGCGGCCGGCAGCCTTGCAGGAGGGGACCCCGACCCGGGAAGCCTTCGAGGAACTCACCCGGCGTACTGTTCGGGAACTCGTCGCTCGCAACGAGTCCCTGCCCCCCACCCGGGCGATTGAGATTACAACCATGGCCGGCTGCGAAGCCGTAAAAAAGAGCTAAACATGACATCAGAAGAATTAACCTCAAAGATCGAAGCCGCCCTGGAGGAGATCCGTCCGTTCCTTCAGAGCGACGGGGGCGATATTTCGCTAGTCGGCATAGAGGACGGCACCCGGGTAAAGGTGCGACTCGAAGGGGCCTGTGTTGGGTGTACCGTGAACCAGATGACTTTAAAAAGCGGCGTGGAAATGACGATCAAAAAACACGCCCCTCAAATCGAACAAGTCATCAATATCTCATGATCCAAACGGATATCCTCATTATCGGTGCCGGCCCCACCGGGCTTTTTGCGGTATTCGAGGCCGGCCTGCTGCAGCTTAAATGCCATATCATCGATGCCCTGCCTCAACCCGGGGGCCAGCTGGCTGAAATCTACCCGAAGAAACCCATATACGATATCCCGGGATTTCCCGAGGTGCTTGCCGGCGACCTCGTCGACAACCTGATGGAGCAAATTGAACCGTTCCAGCCGGGGTTTACCCTGGGGGAACGGGCCGAGACCATTGAAAAACAGGAAGACGGCAGCTTTGTGGTGACCACCACCGAGGGCACCAAACACCAGGCCCCCGTAGTGGCCATCGCCGGGGGACTGGGAAGTTTTGAACCCCGGAAACCCCTGCTTAAGAACCTGGAGGAATACGAAGGCAAGGGGCTTACCTATATGATCCGGGACCCGGAAATCTACCGGGGGAAGCAGATGGTCATCGCGGGGGGCGGCGATTCGGCCCTGGACTGGAGCATCTTCCTGGCGGATATCGCCAGCAGCGTGACCCTGGTGCACCGGCGGAATGAATTCCGGGGCGCCCTGGATTCCGTGGAAAAGGTGCGGGAATTAAAAAACAAGGGCCGGATCCGGTTGATCACACCCGCCGAGGTGGTGCGCCTGGAAGGCTCCGGGAAGCTGGAGGCCGTCGTCGTACGGCGTTCTGCCGAACCGGCCGGTGATACCCGGATCGAAACGGATGCCTTTATCCCGTTGTTCGGACTTTCCCCCAAACTCGGGCCCATTGCCAACTGGGGCCTGGAGATCGAAAAAAATGCCATCCGGGTAGACAACACCCTGGACTACCAGACCAATATCCCGGGGATCTATGCCATTGGGGACGTGAATACCTACCCGGGCAAACTCAAACTCATCCTCTGCGGCTTCCACGAAGCCACCCTGATGTGCCAGAGTGCTTACCAGCGGATCCACCCGGATAAACGATATGTCATGAAGTACACGACCGTCGGGGGTGTCCAGGGCTTTGACGGTAGCAAGAAAGAGGCCCCGAAAGCCGTGATACGATCCATAGACTAACCCCCACCCAATAGCATGAGCGATATCAACGTAACGATTACGGACCGGGACGGACAGGTACACGAGGTGACCGCCCCGACGGATATGAACATGAACCTGATGGAACTGGTCCGGGCCTATGAACTGGCACCGGAAGGGACCATCGGGGTCTGCGGGGGCATGGCCATGTGCGCCTCCTGCCAGTGCTATGTAAAAAGCGACCACCCCCTGCCGCCGAAATCCGACGAGGAGGAAGCGATGCTCTCCGAAGCTTTCTATGTGGAGGAAAACAGCCGGCTGGGTTGTCAAATCCATCTCAGTGAAGGCCTGGACGGCCTGGAAGTAGAGCTGGCCCCCGAGAGTTGACCCCCAGGCGGGCTGCAGCCGGCCATTCGGAAGTTGGTGCCGGGAACGGCTCCCCCGGGGCACCGGGTCCCTGACGAATTTCCGTATCTTCCATCAAAATTTTACTGACATGAGAACAGCATGTATCGGGTTGCTGACCCTGTTGTTGGTATCCTGCAGCCAGGAACCGGCCAACCCGGAAGTGGCCGCATGGGAAGAACAGGCATCCCGTATAACCATCCACCGGGATGATTTCGGCGTGCCGCATGTATACGGGAAAACGGATGCGGATGCCGTCTTCGGGATGCTATACGCCCAATGCGAAGACGACTTTAACCGGGTGGAACGGAACTATATCTGGGCCATTGGAAGGCTGGCCGAAATAGAAGGGGAGGAAGCGCTCTACAGCGACCTGCGCGCCCGGATGTTTATGAGCCGGGAAGAGGCGATCGCCGCCTATGAGAACAGCCCGTCCTGGCTTCGTGACCTCTGTGACGCCTTTGCCGACGGGGTCAATTATTACCTGCATACGCACCCGGAGGTAACCCCGAAACTCCTCACCCGGTTCGAGCCCTGGATGCCCATGTATTTCAGCGAGGGCTCCATTGGGGGCGATATCGAACGGGTACGGACCGACCGGATCCGCAATTGGTACGAGGAAGGGGTGGAATTCCCGGAAGCCGCTTTCCGGGAGGCCGGGGGGCAGGAAACTAGAGAACAGGTGATCCGGGAACGGGAACCCGAACCGGAACCGCAGGGGTCCAACGGGATTGCCATTTCCGGGGAACTCACCGAATCCGGAGATGCCATGTTGCTGATTAATCCGCACACCTCCTTTTACTTCCGGGGCGAGGTACACATGGTCAGCGAGGAAGGCCTCAACGCCTACGGGGCGGTTACCTGGGGGCAATTTTTCATCTACCAGGGATTTAATGAAAAGACGGGATGGATGCATACTTCCACCTATACGGATGTGCTCGACGAGTTTCTGGAAGTCGTGACCCGGGTGGGGGACAGCCTGTATTACCAGTACGGGGAAGAACTGCGCCCGGTGGAGAAGCGGGAGGTGACCCTGGCCTATCGTTCCGGGGACAGCCTGGCCGTACGTAACTTCCCGGTCTACCGGACGCATCATGGCCCCCTGACGCACGTTGCCGACGGCCGGCCCGTGGCCACGGCCATGATGTGGGACCCTGTCAACGCCCTGAAACAGTCCTTCACCCGCACAAAACAGGACGGGTACGAAGGTTTTCGCAAGATGATGGACATCCGCACAAACTCCTCGAACAATACGGTGTATGCGGATGCAGAAGGAAACATCGCCTATTTCCATGGGAATTTTATCCCGAAGCGGGACCCCCGATTCAATTACCGGGAAACCGTGGACGGCAGCGATCCGGCTACGGACTGGCAGGGACTGCATACGGTGGATGAGAACATCCTGATCCGCAATCCCGCCAATGGCTGGATCCAGAATTGTAATTCCACACCCTTTACAGCGGCCCTGGAGCACAGCCCGAAACGGGAGGACTACCCGGGCTATATGTCCCGGGATGAGGAAAATTACCGGGGCATCCACGCCATCCAATTATTGAAGGGGCGGAAGGGGTATACGCTGGACAGCCTGATTTCCCTGGCCCATGACCCGTACCTGCCCGCCTTTGAAGACCTTATCCCCGGCCTCGTGGCCGCATATGGGGAACACGCCTCAGATTACCCGGATCTCGAAGGCCCTGTCAGGGTTTTGCGGCAATGGGATTACCGGACCTCCGAAGCGTCCGTGGGCATGACCCTGGGGCATTTTTACGGGGACTTGTACAGCTGGAAGGCACAGCGCCCGGAGCACATTCCGGAAGGCGACTGGCGGGATATGAGCGGGATGGAATTCTTAAAGTACCTGGGGGAAGGCTCCCCGCCTGCAGAACGCCTGGAGGTCTTCCGGGAGGTGATTGAAAAACTGGAGGCGGATTTTGGCACCTGGGAACTCCCCTGGGGAGCGGTCAACCGGTACCAGCGTATTAACGGGGAAATCCGGCAGCCGTTTAACGACAGCCTGCCGAGTATTCCTATTGGGTTTGCCTCAGGGCGATGGGGTGCCCTGGCCGCGTACGGCGCCCGCTACGACAACGGGACCAAAAAAATATACGGGACCCGCGGGAATAGTTTTGTCGCGGCGGTTGAATTCGGGGATAAGGTCCGGGCTAAGTCCATCCTGGCCGGTGGTCAGAGCGGCGATCCGGAGTCCCCGCATTTCGACGACCAGGCCGAGATGTACCGGCGGGCGGAATTCAAGGAAGTGCCTTATTATCGGGAGGATGTGATTGACCGGGCAGCGGAGACCTATCATCCCGGGCAACGAAATGATTAGGGGGACTATTCGTCTTTTACGAGGATCAGGGATGCCTTGGAACCTGTTGACAACAACCATTTGTTGGAATAGATCAGCTGGCCCTTGTCATCGTACACGTCAACCTGTGCGGTGTTCGGGCCCGTGGACCCCTGGTTGAGGGCTTCGAAGTCGATCCGGTTAAAGCCTTTGTCCAGCTCCAGGTTGACCCCCTTAAATGTCCCGGTGAGCAGGATATTCGGTTCGACCACCTCCCCGTCCACCAGGATGCGGACCCGGTCGCCGTCAACGAATTCGTGGTCCCGGCATACGATGCCGACAAATTTAGAGGACGTTTTTACATCCCCCAGGTACATATCCCCGAAATGTTTTCCTGAGCTCCCTTTTTCAGCTTCCCCGATTTTGGGTTTCAGCACCAGGTCGTGGCCTGCTTGCTTCAGGTCCCGGTCGGGCAGCATCCGGACCGGGTTCTTCCGGTCGGAGAGGCCCAGGTCGATTTCCGGTTTTTTATCCAAAAGGTTCGGGGCGGGCAGGCCTTCGGGACTCGCATTGACATCCTTGTCCGGTTCGGCTGAAATATCCAGCCGCCGGGTCTGCGGGACATCGGTTTGGGCCAGTGCCCCCATGCCGGAACATACCGCGAGTACGAAGAAGATCAAAAGGCTCCGCATAGCTATAACTGCATAACGTAAAAGTAGCAAATACCTTGCCGGACCCGTATAAATTGCTGTTAAATTCGACCGGTGACCCGCCCGGGCCTACTTCCAGGCCTCCCTGAGGAAGCGTATCGCGTTGCCGTGGAAGACATTCTCCAGATCGTCCCGGCTAAAGCCCCTTTCCCGGAGCATGGGGGCTAATTGTTGCAGCCCCGCAATCGTGTCCAGGTCTGCAGGCCCCTGTTCCTTTCCGAAACCCCCGTCCAGGTCGGTGCCCAGGGCGGCGTGTCGGGTATTTCCCGCCAGGTTGCACAGGTGTTCCAGGTGATCCGCAACATGCCGGAGGCCCACATCGGTGTTCTGGGGGTTGGATTGGCCCTTTACCCAACCGGGCACGAGCATCCAGGCATCCAGGGCCGTGCCGATAACCGCCCCCCGGTCGAGCAGGGCCCGAAACTGGTCGTCCGTAAACTGGCGCTGGTCCGGGACGAGTTTCCTGGAATTTGAGTGGCTCGCCCAGACGGGCCCCTGAAATATCTCAAGGGCTTCCCAGAACCCGTCATCGCTCAGGTGGGTAACGTCCAGGATCATCCCAAGGCGATCCATCTCCGCGAGTAATTCCCTACCGGCAGGCCCGAGCCCCCCTTCGGCGTGCGTTCCCCTGGCATAGGTGCCCGGGCCGTAATGGGCCGGCCCGACAATCCGGAGGCCCATGTCGTAGGAGCGTTGCAGGAGCCGGGGCTCCACGATGGAGTCGGCACCTTCCAGGCTGAGTACGTACCCGATGGGCCCGCCGGAATCCTCTTGCCAGAGGCGTACGTGTTCGTCCAGGAGCTGCGCCGAGGTGATACATCGCAAGTGGCCCTGCCGCTCCATTTCGCGGTACCAGGCGAGTTGCCCCTGGGTTTGGGCCCAGGCCTGGGCCGGGGAATGCCATCCCGGCAGGGGGTTTCCCGGCTTGACGTGGCGGGCGATCAGCGTGGCCACGCAAAGCCCCACGGACCCCCGGATCATTTCCGGGAAGCAGACGGTTCCCTTCCCCCGATCCGGTTTATCGTCCCAACCGGCTTCCCGCCGGCGGATTTCCGAGATGGGCCGGGTCAGGTCCCGGTTCCACTCCATGGCATTCATGGCCAGGTCCAGGTGGATATCGAAAAGCAGCATGGTTATATTTTTAATTTGTAATCCCGGGCAGCGACTTTCCAGGCCTTCCGGACCTGCCGGTCTTCCACCACCAGCAGTTCCGGGTATTTTGCCACGGTCGGGCAGATATGCATCGGGAATCCGTAAAGGACCTGCCCGATCCCCGGCATCGCGCCTTCCCCGCAATCCAGGACCAGGTGTTCCTCACTCTGGCCCACCTGGCGGCATCCGGCCAAACCGGGAAGGGCCACGCGGGGAAAGTCCATTTCCGGGGCGATGGCTTTGTGGCCCAGGTCCAGGCAGGCTGTACCCGGCCGGGGCTGGCTCACCACCCGGGTGAGCAATACGGCGGCTATCTCAAAAGGCATCTCCGGAAAGAGGCTTTGGTAACGGGCATCCCACAGCAATGTGGTCCCCGGGCTCAGCTCCACGCCTTCCCGGTTGGCGTGGGTTGGAAAACTCGGCGAGCCCCCTGCAATGATTACCGGTACCTCCACCCCTTCGGATACCAGTTGGTCCCGCAACTTCACTACCCCATCAAATGCCGTGTCCGAGGCGGCCTGGCGCTCACCTGTATCGGTTTGGCGGATGTGGCCGTCGTAAGCGTGTAGCCCGCAGGCTTCCAGGTGGGGGTGGGCGGCAATTTTCCGATACAGTGCTGCAGCCGCGGCCCCAGGGGCGATCCCCGTACGGTCCATTCCCGTATTCAGGTCCAGGTAAAGGCGGATGCGCGTATTGTGGCCCTTGGCAAGCGTCCCAAATTGTTCGATGGTCTCCCCGTGGTCCGCAGATCGGAAGAGCGTCGTGT
>CAXQQM010000128.1:0-17940 GCA_964226055.1 Robiginitalea sp.
CGATCTATACACACGGGTGTAGTACCAGGCGCGCTGGCGCAGGTTTCGGTCGTCGTTGATCTGGTTCCAGGTTTCGCCCCCGTCCTCGCTCCGGTAGAGGCCGCCCTTATCCTTGTTTTCCACAATGGCAAAGACGCGCTGGGAATTCACCGGCGATACGGCCACCCCGATGATCCCCAGGGTATCCGTCGGGAAGCCTTTGTTTTTGGAGATCTCCGTCCAGGTTTCCCCGGAGTCGGTAGACTTCCAAAGGGCCGAGCCGTCGCCCCCGCTGCTCAGGGAATAGGGGGTGCGCTGGACGCGCCAGGTGCTCGCGTAGAGGATGCGCGGGTTGGTCGGGTCGAAGGTGAGGTCCACAGCCCCGGCCTGTTCGTTGGCAAAGAGGACCTTGCGCCAGGTCTCGCCCCCGTCTGTACTCTTGTATACGCCCCGTTCCTGGGTAGGTTTATAGATATTCCCCAGCACGGCCGCAAAGACCACGTCCGGGTTTTTCGGGTGCACTTTCAGGCGCGGGATGTGCCGGCTTTTCGCCAGGCCGGCTTCCTGCCAGGTCTTCCCGGCGTCCACGGATTTCCAGACGCCATACCCGCTGGAGACATTCCCCCTCACGGTTTTCTCGCCCCCGCCCACATAGATGACGTTCGGGTCGCTTTCGGCGATTTCAACCGCCCCGATACTGCCGCCAAAGTAGCCGTCCGAGATATTTTCCCAGGTGCGGCCGCCATCCTGGGTGCGCCAGACGCCGCCCCCGGTGGCCCCGAAGTAAAACAGGTTCGGCTTGCCCGGCACGCCGGTTACCGCCGCGGACCGGCCGCCCCGGAAGGGGCCTACCAGCCGGTATTCCATGGAGGAATACAGGGATTCGGGAAAGGTTGTGGTATTCGATCGGTTGCGCCGTTGGGCATCGGTTTGCCAGGGCGCCAGGCAAAGGAAAAGCAGGAGGATCCCTGCCTTGAAAAGTGGGTTACTCATAGTTGTTTTCGTATTCAAATTAGTCAGCTGTTGAAGGTACTAATATTTTTTATTTTCTGCGGTCGCCCCTGCGTAGGTCAGCCACCTGCCGGGGGGCAAAAAAACCTGCCGGGGGGCAAAAAAAAGAGGGGGCCCATGCCCCCTCCATACGGTATTCCGGATCGGTAAAATCGAAAATTTGAGACTCAGAACCGGTAGCCGACCCCGAGTTGGAAGCCTTTGGTCTTTAAGGAGATATCCTCAAAGCCCGGCTCCTCTTCGGCGATGTTGGAAAGCCCCAGGTTGTACCGGGCATCCACAAAGAAACCGGCCGGCAACTCATAGGCCGCCCCGAAGTTCAGCACAAAGTTGGTCGATTTAAGCCCATCGGTATCGCCACCTTCAGCATCCACCAGGAAGCCGATTTGCGGGCCCGCCTGCACGTTAAACCCATCCACGATGTAGTACTTCAGCATGAGCGGGAGGTTGATAAAACTCACGCTGGCATCTTTCGCCCCTTCGATGGAATATTGCAGTTCGGGTTGAAAGTTCAGCTTTTCGGCAATGCCGATATCCACATAGCCGCCGACAAAAATGCTCGTGGCGCCGTCCGGGGAAATCCCTTCACCGTCAAAATCGAGCTTCAGGTTGGAAAAGTTCGCCCCGGCCTTTACGCCAAAGGTGATGTCGCTGTCCTGGGCCTGCACCTGGAAGGCCCCTAAAACCAGGCAAAAAATCAATAGTTTTTTCATCGGTATCAAAGAATTAGGTTTCTAATAAACAGGGTAAATGTAGTGCGAAAAGCAATTCGCCGGCCAATTATTTTCGGGAATCGACAGGCCGGGTAACCCGCGACATCCCCACCTCCCAGATCACCAGATTGCGACATCACCTACCGGGTGAACCGGGATTGAATTCGTACCTTTCCGGGTGTTTACTGCCCGCTCCGGCCGGAGTGGAAAAAGCGCCCGAACCATGCAAGAAAACCGCAAACTCCAAACCGCCTTTTATGTGGGCCTGTTCCTGTCGATGGCCGGGGTGCTCTTCCCGCTCTGGGGCGCCCCCCTGGTGGTGGCCGGCAGCGGGATTCTGATGGTGACCACCCGCCGCTACGGCGACCCGCATGCCCGGTGGTACCGCGTGTGCTTTCTGATGATTGTCCTGGGGGTGGTCTCGCTCTGGACCCGGTTTGCCATCAGCGGCCTGGATGCGGAGGCCGCACTGGCCGATGGCTGGGGGATGCTCGTGCTGCCCTACCCGCTCGGGTGGTTCGGGATATTGATCCTGGTGTTTATCCGGTTGTTTATCCGCCGTGCTCCCCAATAATCCTTACATTCCGGGAAAATACCGAATGATGAACACGCCACTTAAATGGCCGCTACTCCTGTTCGCAGGCTTGATGCTGGGCCTGACAGCCTGTAAAACCGAACCGGAGGCCGATTCGGCTTCAAACGCGTCCGCCCCGGACCACCCGGTATCGGACACCTACCAGCCCGCCCGCTTTGAGCAGGACAAACGGGCCGAAAAGATCCGGGCCCTCGCCCCTGACATGCAACGACTCATCGAGGAGCACGCGGCAGAGCGTCACATCCCCGGCATTGCCTACGGCATCGTTGTGGACGACGAACTGGTCGTGTCCGGCGCCACGGGCGTGCTCGACATCGAATCCGAGCGACCGGCCACCACCTCTTCCGCCTTCCGGATTGCTTCCATGACCAAGAGCTTTACGGCCATGGCCATCATGAAATTGCGGGATGAAGGCCGCCTGGCCCTGGGCGACCCGGCCGAAAAATACATCCCGGAGATGGCCGGGCTCGAGTATCTCACCAGCGATGCCCCCGTCATTACCATCGAAAACCTGCTGACAATGACTGCCGGCTTCCCGGAAGACAACCCCTGGGGCGACCGGCAACTGGACGAAACGGACCAGATGCTCACCGACCTGATGGCCGGCGGGGTCTCCTTCAGCAACCCGGCCTCCTTTGCATTTGAGTACAGCAATACGGGGTATGCCTTGCTGGGCAAGATCATCTCGGAGGTTTCCGGGCAGCCCTACCAGGAGTACATCCGGGAAGAAATCCTGCTACCCCTGGAGATGACCCATACCTATTGGGAATACGACAGCGTGCCCGCCGACATCCTGGCCCATGGCTATCGGTGGGAAGACGAACAATGGAAACCCGAGCCCATTTTACACGACGGGTCGTATGGTGCCATGGGTGGGCTCATCACCACCATTGAAGATTTCAGCAAATATGTGGGCTTCCACCTGTCTGCCTGGCCGCCCCGGAGTACCCCGGATGAAGGACCGGTGAAGCGAAGCTCTGTGCGGGACATGCAGCAACCGCGTTTCTCCCGTTTATACGCGGAGGCCAAAGACTGGAATGGGGAAGACTGCGCCGTGATGTCCGGCTACGCCTTTGGCCTGGGGAGCGCTACATTTTGCAACGGCCTCAGGCAGGTCTCCCACGGGGGCGCCCTGCCCGGATACGGCAGCAACTATGTGTTTTTCCCGGACTATGGGATCGGGGTCATGGCCTTCGGCAACCGCACCTATACCTCCCCGTACTCCCTCGGGCCCATCTACCGCAAAATCTTCGACTCGCTCGAGGTGAAGCCGCGCGCCCTGCCGGTGTCGGATATCCTTAAAACCCGCAAGGAGGAAGTAGCCCAGTGGGTCCGCAGCGGCGATGCGCAGGTGGAATCGAACATCATGGCCGAAAACTTCTTTATGGACCAGAGCAGGGAACACCGCCAGTCTGAAATCGCGGAAGTTTTGGAGGAAGCCGGGGACATTTCCTCGGTGGGCGAACTAGAGCCGGAAAACCAGCTCCGTGGACGGTTCCGCATGCAGGCCGCAAACGGGGAGGTGGTTGTATTCTTTACCCTTACCCCGGAGGCCGACCCGAAGGTGCAGCAGCTGGACGTGAGTTTTGAAGGCGAAAATGAGGATTAAAGACAATTAAACAGACATGTTGCGCCCTGGTTCCTGATCGCTTCGTATCCGAACCCGGGCCCGGGTCCGCGACTCGTGCACTTCCCGGCGGGGGTGAATGGGCACGGTTGTTGTACATTTCGAATCGAAAATTGCCGGGACGCATCCCCAACAATACCATGATTAATGGCTGAGAAAAAGAACAAGAAAGAAAAGAAAAGCACCCGGGCGCTGGCCGTTGTGCCCGCCACGCAATTGGAGGCGGAGGATCTGCGCGTGCTGGAATCTGCCAAACGGCGGATGGAAAATATTGGCTGGGCGATGGAGGGGCTCAACCAGCTCGGGAACAAGATCGACAAGCAGGTGTCCCGTTTGTCTGAGGGCCAACAGAAGCAGTTGCAGCAAATCAGCTACAACGTACTGCAGCGGGTGGTGCAGTCCAACCTGAAAACCATGGACCCGGAGAAGGCCAAGCCGGCTTCCCTGAACACGGCCTACCAGGCGATGGCCTCCCTCTCAGGAGCCATTGGCGGGGCCTTCGGCTTTGTGGCCTTTGCGGCCGATATGGCCCTGACCACCAAGCTGATGATGCGTTCCATCATGGACATCGCCCGCAGCGAGGGGGAGGACCTGCGGGAACTCGACACCCAGCTGGCCTGCCTGCAGGTGTTTGCCCTGGGCGGGAAATCCAAGCACGACGACAGCCTGGATACGGGCTACTATGCCTTGCGCATGTCCATCCGGTCTGCCCTGTGCGGGGTGGCCAACCCGCTGGCCAAGGCCATCGGGCAGGTGGCCGGCCGTTTCAGCGTGCAGGTGACCGAGAAGTTTGCCGCCCAGGCCGTCCCGGTAATCGGGGCTGTGGGCGGGGCCGCCATCAATACGGCGTTTATGACCCACTTCCAAAACATGGCGGAAGCCCATTTTGCCGTCCGCCGGCTGGAGCGCAAGTACGGGCTGGAGGCGGTTGAGGCGGCGTATCATGCAATTGGGGACGTGGCGAAGCAATAAACGCTGTTTACTGGGCCCCCACCCGCCCGCCACTAGCAACCTAACCCCACCCCCTGCAAGTCCCTATCAATATCCACATTCCAAACACCCGGTTAATCACCTGATTTTATTATCTTTAGAAGGAATTCTCATCCCGGAACCCCGCATTTCCGGCCACAGGCCCGTTCCCCGAATTTCCCCCGGCAAGGTAAATCCGGTTTGGACAAAAAACCTGTGTAAGATGAAACCATCCAGACGCCACCCCATTCCTTTCTGCATCTTCGTCCTGGCCCTCCTTTTTGGATGCGCGGACAAGGAGGTGCAACCCGAAGATTATTCGCCCGAGATCGCCATTCAATGGAATGACCGGATTATGGAACTGGCCGTGGAAAAAGACGGGCTCTTGACGCTTAACGGCGTACGCACCGAAGCCATCGCTTTTACGGCGGCACACAATGCGCTCAATGCCATCCACCCCGTATATGAATCGTACCATTTTTCCGGGTCGCACCCGGATGCCAACCCATCTGCGGCCGTAGCCCAGGCGCTGTATGAGGTGACGGCAGCCAGTTTTCCGGACCAGCAGGAACAGATCCGGGGCTGGCTGGGGGAGGTGCTGGATACGATCCCGGAGGGTGCTGCCCGGGAGGCCGGCATCCAACTGGGAAAGGAAGCCGCCGAAGCCCTGCTGGAGATGCGGCAGGCGGACCAGTGGAACGGGGAGGCCGAATATACCTGGCACCCCATGGCCCCGGGCGTTTACGCGGAGTTTAACGAGCATAGCGGCACCCCGGAGGGATTTGTTTTCGGGGCCGGCTGGGCCCGGGCCGAACCCTTCCTGTTGGAGTCCCCGGACCAGTTCCGGTCGCCTCCGCCTCCGGATATCGCTTCGGATGCCTACACGGCTGCCTTTAACGAGGTAAAATCCGTGGGAAGTGAATCCAGCTACACCCGTACGAAAGACCAGGCGCATCTGGCTATGTGGTGGAAGGATTTTGTGGAAAATTCGCATAACCGGCTGGCCCGGCAGTTGGTCGCTGCGGAAGGCCTGAACCTGTGGGAAACGGTCCGCAGCATGGCCCTGCTGAACATGACCGTCTACGATGCCTATGTGAACGTATTCGACAACAAGTTCCACTACAACCACTGGCGCCCCTATACGGCGATCCGATGGGCCGCCAACGATGAAAACCCGGATACGGAACCCGACGAGGAGTGGAACAACCTGCACCGGCATACCTATGCCTTCCCGTCCTACCCATCGGCCCATGGCTCTGCGAGTTCCGCAGCCATGCGCGTCCTTTCCGAAACCCTGGGAACCGGAGACGACTACGCCTTTACCATGCGCACCGTACAGGTGGACAGCGCCGGGCCATTTTCCGGGAAAATGACCATGGACCCGCCCGTGCGATCCTTTTCTTCCTTTACCGAGGCGGGTTTGGAAGCGGCCATGTCCAGGGTGTACCTGGGCATCCACTTCCGGTACGATTCGGAGGAAGGCCACCGGCTGGGCAATGCTATCGGGGATTATGCGAATGACAATTTTTTGAGGCCGTTGCCGCGTTAAATCGAATCTGGAAATGGGCCCCCACCCGCCCGCCACTTCCAACCTAACCCCACCCCCTGCAATTTCCTATCTTAGGACAGCCAATCCAGCTGCCCATGAGATGCTTATTTTTATTCCGGACCCCGCATCCGATGAATCTTTCCCTGGCACTTGCAGGGATTCTTTTTCTCCAAATGATTACATCGCTCCATAGCCAAGACCGCCTCCGCGACCACGGGATTGAACTCGGCGTATTGCTCCCGGGAACTCACAATGCCATCACCGATGTGCCGGGGGTGAGCGTGGGCCATACGACGCTTATCGAGGATGTGGATACCTCGGGAGGGAATGCAGAAACCACAGGCGGGCCCGCAGGCTCCCCAAGTGGACGCACCACCATCCGCACCGGGGTCACCGCCATCCTCCCGCACGGGGGGAACATCTTCCAGGAGAAGGTGCCGGCGGCTATCCACATCGGCAACGGCTTTGGCAAGCTGGCGGGGTACTCCCAGGTGGAAGAGCTCGGGAATATCGAGACGCCCATTATTCTCACCAATACGCTCAGCGTGCCCACGGCCATGGACGCGCTTATATCTTATACGCTGGGGCTCCCGGGCAATGAGGAAGTCCGTTCGGTCAATGCCGTGGTGGGGGAGACCAACGACGGTTACCTGAACGACATCCGAGGCCGACACATTACCGAAGCCCACGTGTTGGAAGCCATTGAAAACGCCCGGGGCGGGGCCGTGGCCGAAGGCAATGTGGGGGCCGGGACCGGGACGATGGCCTTTGGCTACAAAGGCGGGATCGGCACCTCCTCCCGGGTGCTGCCCGAGCGGTTCAACGGGTATACGGTGGGGGTGCTTGTACAGTCCAATTTTGGCGGCGTGCTTACCCTGAACGGCAGGAACCTGGCTAAGACGCTTAACCGCGTACCCCGGAATTACCGGTACGACACGGACGGGTCCTGTATGATGGTGGTGTTTACCGACGCCCCCCTGGATGCCCGCAACTTAAAGCGGCTCGCCAAACGTTGCATGCTGGGACTGGCCCGGACCGGGGGCATCGCCTCGAATGGGAGCGGGGATTACGTAATAGCCGTTTCCACGGCGGAATCCAATCGCATCCCCTATACCCCGGAGGGCATGGTCGCTGAGGTGCCCACCGTCTCCAATGATTTTATGTCCCCACTGTTTTTGGCTGCCATCGAGGCCACCGAGGAAGCCATCTGGAATTCCCTGTTTGCGGCCGAAACCCTGGAAGGCCGGGACGGTCACCGGGCCGAAGCACTGCCTGTAGCGAAAGTCCTGGAACTGGTGCGGGAATAGCGCAAGTTTCGCTTTGGGAAATCCCCGATCCGGCCGGGTTATAACCGGGTCCGGTTCCGGACTGCGGCCAGCTGCAGGGCGGCAAACGCATTGAGGATGCCCCCGGATTTGCAGAGCCGCGTAAAGGGAACCCGCTGAGGGGATGCAGACCGGGTTTTCCGGGGCAAATACACCTCCCCATCCACGCGTGTGGCCGAAGCCATAAGGATGTCCTTGATTTCCGCAGCTGTAAAATCCGGATAGTGGGACCACACCAGGGCGGCCACCCCGGCCACGAGGGGTGCGGCATAGGAAGTCCCCTGCTTATAGGCATAACCGTTCCCCGTATGGGGGGTAAAGATGAAGTTCCCCGGGGCAAACAGGTCCACGTTGCGCTGGCCGTAATTGCTGAAGGAGGCAACCAGGGCGGGTCCTTTTCGGGGCGACAGGGCTCCCACGCTCAGGAAGGACTCGGTAAATTCCCCATCCGGGGTGTAGTCCAGCGGGTAGTAATCCACGGCATCCAGGTCATCGGCCGTATTCCCGGCGGAGTGCACCAGCAGCACGTCCCGCTGGGAGGCATAGCGGATGGCGTCCTGCACCCACCCGGGATACAGCGACTGGCGCTTCCCCCAGCTCATGTTGATGATTTTGGCCCCGTTGTCCACGGCATAGCGGATGGCCAGGGCCACGTCCTTGTCGTGTTCATCCCCTTCGGCCACCATCACCACGGGCATGATCCGGATCTTCTCGGAAACACCGGCAACCCCGAGGCGATTGTTGGGCCGGGCCGCCAGCACCCCGGCCACCCCAAGGGCGTGTTCCATGGGTGCCCGCCCGGAAATTACCGGGTTCCCGTAGCGGCGGTCGTACAGGTCGTCGGGCCGGTCGCCGGTAATGGCCCGCTCCTGGTAATCCGGGTTGTAGAAGAATTGCTTTTGGATGGCGATGGCTTTGCGTTGGTCCCGGAGCGCCCGGGATTCCCGGAGTACCGCCTCATTCTGGTTGGCTGCCCCATTCCGGAGGGCTTCACCATCCTGCAGTGCCGCATTATCCCCGAGTGCTGCCAGATCCCGCAGGGCCGCTTCCTCCCGGCTGAGGATGGAATCCAGGGCGCGGTAGTTCTCCCGGAAAAAGGCGGCGTCTTCCCGGTAGGCCGCCGCGTACTTCTGCAGGGTGGCCAGCCGTTTGGGGTCTGAGAGCCTCAGGGCCGCCGTATCGATTTGTTCCAGGAGGCGGGCCGCCCGGGCCGTTTCGCTCAGTTGGTACAGCACATCCTCCCCGGCCGAATTCCCCAGGAAGTTCCAGCCGTGCACGTCGTCCGTATACCCGTTGCCGTCATCGTCCAGGCCGTTGCCTGGGATTTCACCCGGATTTGTCCAGAGGTTGTCGCGGATCGCCTCGTGGCGGATGTCGAGTTTGGTATCGAGCACGGCTACCACCACCTCCTCTCCGGTGTGGCCGCTCTTGTGGGTGTCCAGCCAGGCGTAGGCCTTCTCCAGGCTAATCCCCGGCAGGCTGTCCTGCTTCCAGTCTGACAGGTGCCAGCCCCTGAGCCTATGGCGTGCCTTCCGGTTCGCGTTCGCCCGTGACTGGTGGTCCCGGGCGTTGTGTTCCCGGGCCTGCTGCTCGCGGATTTGTTTTTCACGTACCTGGTACTCCCGGGACGTGTACACTCGGTACCGTCCGCCCGCAGGCTGCGCCAGTGCCCAGGCGGCAGGGAAAATCAACAGGAATAACAGGATACTTTTCGACATCACAATTCAGACCACATAAACATTCGACCAACCGGCGAGGCACTTGCGCCAGGGCATTTCCGGCAGGTACTTAAAGATACTAATCCTGCCGCAATCCCGCAGGCGCGGAATCGTCGGTGTACCCCCTTGGCCCGTTTCCCGTTCTTAAATATCTTTAGGCGCATCAACCACTGACAGGCTTATCAACCAACGAATTATGCGCAAAAAACTTTGGCACATCCTGGAAAGCCAGGACTCCCGCACCGGCTTGTACTTCCACTATTTTATCCAGACGCTTATCCTGCTCTCGCTCATCGCCTACGCCATTGAGACGCTTCCCGGCCTGAGCCCTGCCGTGCAGGACGGCCTCTACGTTTTTGAAATCTTTACCGTGTCGGTTTTTACGGTGGAATACCTGCTGCGGATCTATGTGGCCCCCAAACCCCTGCGATACATCTTCAGTTTTTACGGCATCATCGACCTGCTGGCTATTTTGCCCTTCTACCTGAACAGCGCGCTGGACTGGCGGGCCCTGCGGTCGTTCCGGATCCTGCGGCTGGTACGTGCCCTGAAGATGATCCGCTACAACCGGGCCCTTGAGCGGTTTACCATTGCCGCCCGGATGGTGCGGGAGGAAATCGTCCTGTTTTTTATCATCACCTTTATCGTGCTCTACCTCACCTCGGCGGGCATCTACTACTTTGAAAACGAAGCCCAGCCGGAAGCCTTCGCCTCCATATTCCACAGTTTCTGGTGGTCGATTGTGACGCTTACCACGGTGGGCTACGGCGACGTGTACCCGGTAACAGTCGGGGGGAAGATCTTCACCTTTTTTGTGCTGATCATCGGGGTGGGCATCGTGACGGTCCCCGCCGGATTGGTGGCGTCCTCCCTGTCGAAGGCCCGGGAGATCGAAACCGAAGCATCCGAGAAGAAAAAGGCGCAGGGGAAATCCGAATAGGGGTACCGACGCCTGGGCTCACAAGAATCCCCCCATTCGAACCTACCGCCGTCGACCTCACCGCCTTCCTTCGCCCGCATGGGAACCCTCCGATGAAAATTTCAAACAGTTCCGTATCTTTCACAATCAAACAACTAAACATGCAAAAAACAATCACGACGCTGGCGCTCGTAGCGCTGGTTTTATCCTGCAAGGGCGAACCCAAGGCCGAGGACGTTGTAGACGAATTGTCCGAGATGGCTGCGGAAGATACGGGCGAATGGCAATACCTCTTTGACGGCACCTCCCTGGAGGGATGGCGCGGCTACAACGCGGAGACCATGCCCCCGGGCTGGGTCATCGAGGACTCGGTGCTCACCTTTAAGACCGAGCTGGGCCTGGAGCAGGATTACGAAGGCGGGAAGGACATTATGTACGCCGCCGAGGAATTCGACAATTTTGAACTGTACCTGGAGTGGAAGCTGCCCGAGGGCGGCAATAGCGGGATTTTTTACCACGTAAAGGAAGGTTACGACGGCCCGCCCGTGGTGGCTCCGGAGTACCAATTGATCGACGATGAAAACTACGCCCGCATCCACGACCTGACCGAATACAACCTGAGCCTGGGCTACACGGAAAACCCGGGCGAGCTCAAGCCCCTGCAGCAGACCGGGGCGGACTATGCGATGCACCCGCCGGACCCGGGCAAGACGCTCCACCCGGTGGGGGAGTGGAACTCCTCCAAAATCGTGTTTACCCCGGAGCGGGTGGAACACTGGTTGAATGGGGAGATGATCCTGTCGTTTGTGCCCTGGGACGACGCCTGGGAGGAAAAGAAGAACTCGGACAAATGGAAGAACAGCCCGGCCTACGGGACGTTTAAAAAGGGCTATATCGCCCTGCAGGACCACGCGAGCCCGATTTGGTTCCGGAACATCAAGATCCGGAAATTGTGAGGCTGCAAGTTGCAAGCAGCGAACCCGTAATTCGCCGGACTGCAAATTCCAAGCAGCAAAAAGCCAGAAGGCAAACTGCAATTTCCAAGCAGGGGACAAAAAAGATTGGAATCGTCAGCACACCGCCAGCGCTGCCAAATGAACACAAACTAAACGAAACAAGCCTAACAGTATCAAAATGAACAAACGCGACTTTATCAAGAAATCCGGCCTCGGCGCCCTGGGCGTGGCCCTGGCCCCGTCCTTTTTGCAGAACCTCAAACACCTGGGCCCACAGGACCGCCTGCGCACCGCCCACATTGGCCTGGGCGTACAGGGGCTGGCCGACCTGCAGGACACGGCATCCCACCCGGCCGTGGAGGTGGTGGCCCTCTGCGACGTGGATGCCACCGCCCTGGCCAATGCCTCGGCCCGCTACCCCGACGCCAAGACGTATACGGACTACCGCACGCTGCTCAGCGAGATGAAGGACCAGATAGACGCGGTAATCGTGGCCACCCCGGACCACACCCACGCCCCGGCTTCGCTCATGGCCATGGAGATGGACAAGCCCGTTTACTGCCAGAAGCCGCTGACGCATTTTGTGTCTGAGTCGCGGGAGATGAAAAAAGTGGCTGCCGAGAAAGGCCTGGTGACCCAGATGGGCATACAGGTGCACAGCTTTTACGACTACAAACTGGCCACGCTGCTGATCCGCGATGGCATCATCGGGAAGGTGCACACGGTGCGCGCCTGGAGCCCCAAGGAGTGGGGGTATAACGGCCCGGAACCCACCGGATCGGACCCCATACCCGACGACCTGGACTGGAATCTCTGGCTGGGCACCGCCCCGGAGCGGCCCTATAAGGAGGGCTTCTACCACCCGGGCGCCTGGAGGCGGATCATGGACTACGGCTGCGGCACCCTGGGCGATATGGGCGTCCACATCTTTGACACCCCCTACAACGCCCTGGAGCTGGACGTGCCCCGCACCATCATGACCGAGTGCCGCGAGCCCACCGGCTTCGGCTACCCGGAAAACAACACAGTTACCTATGAATTCCCGGGCACGGACTACACGGCCGATTCCCTGAAATGGATCTGGTACGACGGCCCCGGCGCCCCGCCCGAGCACGAGGACCTGAAACTCCCCGGAGGCGAGGCCCTGCACGACCAGGGCGCCATGTTCCTGGGCGAAAAAGGCAAATTGTACCTGCCGCACTTTATGCTGGAGCCCAAGCTGATCGTCGATGGCCAGTACCAGGAAATGGACGTGGAGAAATACAATCTGGGCACCCCGGTGCGCAACTACGCCAGCGAGGGCCCCAAGCACTACCACGAATTTGTGGATGCCTGCCTGGGCAAGGGCGAAACCTCAGCGCCCTTTGACTACGCCGCCCGCCTGACGGAGACCATCCTGCTGGGCACCATCGCCGGCCGCTTCCCCGGGGAAACCCTCCACTGGGATGCCAAAAAAGCCCGCTTTAAAGAAGGCAAGGCAAATAAGTTTTTGAAGGGGAAGTATCGGGATTTTTAGTTCATGAATTCCCTTACCATTTCTCAGTCATTCCAACTAAAATAGATTTTAGATGTTCTTTTGATAGGATAAGATCAATCCCAAGTGTTTTTGCCAATGAAAGGGATATTGAACCAGAATGTTGCTCAATATCTCTTTTAATCATCTTTTGTATGGATTCATTGAGTGAATAGTTATCTCTAAGAATTAACTGCATTTTTCGCCCCATAACCCTCGCAGCAACTAAGCGAATATCAAATTCGTCATCTGGTAAATTAAAGAGGTCAGCATGTTCAGAATTCTCAATGAATAATTCATCTTCATATAAGGACCAGGATGCTTTAATCAAGGCGGCTATATCAGATAAGTCCCTTTCTCGTTGAGGTTTTTCAGACCAGGCAATTAATTTTAATATAACAATGCCATGGGCTGGGCTAACAGGTATACTTACCCCAGATGGGTGTTCAAAGGTTTCTACTGCTAATAAGACCTCCTTCATGCCGACGGCTGAGAGCTCGACTGAACGCTGATCAAATGAAACGGTTGATTCCTGTTCTATTTGACCAAAAGGTAAAAGATCTATAATAGTATTTGATTTATTATAATAGAGTCTGTAAGGAGTTCTTTCTTGAGAGGTTTCAAAATCTTTTTCACTTAGCCGAAATTTTACGGCCTCATAATGTTGGTGATCTTCAACCATTACGGCGAAGTCAATATCTGCGGTTGCTCTTATTGGTCTTTCTCCGGCTTTATATAGTGCTACATCCCGTGCATTGGCCCCAATCAGATAATAGGATATATTGAATTCATTAAAGGTTTCTTCTAGTATTTTATATACTTCTGAATGATTTGCGAATGAATACTCTTTAAATGTTGGGTCGGATATATTCATTATAAATTATTTGAGCAACCTCTAGATTTCTATCATCCCCTGAATAAACTAATTGTGCATATATCAATATTGGGTGAACAATGTTTTTTTTGTTTATGAAATTTAATTGACTATCAAGACTTTCATTTAACCAAAATGGTCTAAATACCGTAATATCTCCCTTTTCGGAAGGAACTAATTTTAATTTCGTCATTAGTTCTTTCTTGGTGTATTTAGTAAATAAGGTAAAATTTTGAGGATAAAGGTATTTCGTAAGTATTGCAGCAGCAGGTTCTCCTCCCCAAAATACATTCGAAACACTAAATTTTGTTCGCCATTCGTTTTTTACATTATTGGAGAAAGAATAGCTTCCTACCTTATATTTGGGCAGGATCTTTTCATTAACTAAGGGAATCCATCTATCTAAAAGTTCTTTCTTCCGAACAAGCTGATATTTATTTTCATTTGACCAATGAATTAAATATCCGTCTTCCATCATTCCTTTCATTATATTACTGACACTCCCTAATGAAATAAGGCTGTTTTCAGCTAGAAACCTCATAGTTTCATTGACCGATTTAGGATTTTTCAATATTTGAAAGATCAGTTGACCGCCGGCTAGAGTGAAAACACTCGAATATTCATTGGTAATTGGTTTTGCATTTCCTTTTTCAATGTGCAGATTCAGTTTTTTAAGATTGAAGTGCGCATTTCCGTAGCTATCGATATAGTTTATGTCCTCGGTTACTAGAATTTTTTTCGCATTTGGGGTAATATATTTTGATGCTACCATCAGAGGCAGATTAAGTTTCTCTTTTTGCTGTTTGATAATCGGTACGTTATGCGGCCTAACTTCATTTTTGAAATAAACATAAATTTTTTCATCATTTATAGAATATGTAGGCAGCTCATTACTTTTAGGACCTTTATGATATATTAATTCTAGATCAAACTTTAAATCATCAAAGAATTCGTTTAGGTATACTAAATCCATCATTGTTCATTTTCTTTTGATGTTCATGTTACATGAACAATCGAATATAGTGAACAATGAGCAGATACTATCAAAAAGAAATCAATTTATATACTTAACAGGAGTAAGCAAAAAGTCCGAATTTAAATTAAGCCGAAAAGTCTGTGCGCATTTTCTGTACATAGTATAAATTAGGAGATAAATTTTATGTCTAGCAACAAGAATGCGACAATTCGCCAATATACCCCCGGATAGCTGGAATACCGTCAAAGACAATTATAATTAACTTTATTCCTGATGGATTCTAAAATTTTACTTGGAAAAATTTTACAGCGATTTTCGGATCAGGGATCATCTCAAGTAAAGAACTATAACTGTTTTGAATATTTACGAGAAACAAATAATGCGGTATATGTTGGTCGTGAAAATGGCCGTGAAACGACTATTCCGTTTAAAAGGCTTCTTCTAGGGATTGAAGTATATAAGTCTTATCCAGAGCTTTATGATTGTGGACCGACAGCACTAAGAGAATTTGGCATCACTCATATAACGAGTCCCATTTGGTCTCTTCTGCACTTACTTTCTTCTGAAGATTTTAAATAGCGGAAAATAAGCCAATCTTCGCTCAATTTTCATACCCTTATTTCTACATCAAGGCTCGGAATAGATATCAAAGTCATCCGTGTCATTTTTACTTCCGTTCGCCTAGCATTTACTTCAGGTTAAGTGTCTCAATTAGGGGAACAAAACCAAATCCAGCCCTCCAAACTCCATCTGTACAACCACGAGTTAAGAATCCCCCTGATACCGAGCAGCCAAGTAAAGCAGAAGTGGTTTACAGAATTGCCTACGAAATTTAGATTTTTATCTCCAATTTTTAGGAGCCATGGATTCGCAGTCTTATAAGTAGAATTACCGAAATATCTTATGACATTGCTTGCGAATTGTCATTTTCTATCTTCAAGGACCTTCTCCTATTAAAGCTTTAACTTTGTAATTATATTGGTTCATGAAAGATTAGATCCATTTTTTTCAGTGTCAAATAGCCGTTATTTTCCTCTTCAATATCTATTACGTCAACAAAAATCATGTTCGAACAGACTTTTAAAAATATCGATGATATCCTGTATAAGGATGCCGGAGCCGACAGCGAACTCGATTATATCGGCCAGACCTCATGGATCCTTTTCCTGAGGTATTTGGATGATTTGGAAGCCGAGAAGGCCGATGAATCAGCCCTGAAAGGCCAGGATTATGGCTATATCCTGGATGAGAAGTACAGATGGGCGAATTGGGCGATGCCAAAAAATGAAGAAGGTAATTTGGATCATCACAAGGCCCTTACCGGCCCGGATCTGGTCCAGTTCGTGGATAATGAACTATTTCCCTATCTGGCAAATTTTAAACAGCAAGCGGATAGACCGCAAACCATTGAATATAAAATCGGGGAAATCTTCTCAGAGCTCTCCAATAAGATCCAAAGCGGATATAACCTTCGGGAAATTCTGGAATACGCCGACACCATTCCATTCCGATCTTCCAAAGACAAGCACGAACTGAGCGATTTGTATGAGACCAAGATCAAAAACATGGGAAATGCCGGACGCAATGGCGGGCAGTACTACACCCCAAGGCCGCTCATCCGTGCCATGATCCAGGTAATTGACCCGAAGATTGGGGAGAAGGTCTACGATGGTGCGGTAGGTTCCGCCGGCTTCCTTTGCGAGGCTTATGAGTATATGTACGAGCGGATGGATCAGACCACCGATAATCTAAATACGCTCCAGCAAAAAACATTCTTTGGAAAGGAGAAGAAAAACTTGGCTTATGTGATTGGAGTCATGAATATGATCCTGCACGGTGTGGAAGCTCCGAATATCATTCATACGAATACATTGTCCGAGAATGTGCGCGATATTCAGGAAAAGGACCGTCATCATGTGATCCTGGCCAACCCACCTTTCGGAGGAAAGGAGCGCAAAGAAGTACAGCAAAACTTCGATATCAAGACCGGAGAAACCGCCTTTTTATTTCTACAACATTTCATCCGTTCCCTCAAAACGGGTGGCCGGGCCGCTATTGTAATCAAAAACACCTTTTTAAGCAATACAGATAATGCCTCTGTTAGTCTAAGGAAGTATTTATTGGAAAGCTGCAACCTGCATACGGTCTTAGATATGCCTGGGGGAACCTTTTTGGGGGCAGGGGTTAAAACGGTAGTGTTATTCTTCCAAAAAGGAGAGCCAACCAAGAATATCTGGTATTACGATCTTGAACCAGGGCGCAGTATGGGTAAAACCAATCCTCTGAATGATCAGGACATGAAGGAGTTTATTGAGCTTCAAAAAACAAGGCCTGAGACAGAGAAGTCATGGAATTTCAAAGTAGCTGATATCAATACAGACACCTATGATCTTAGCACTAAGAATCCTAACGTACCTGACGAAGCACCACTGAGAAGTCCTAATGAAATTTTGGCTGAAATGGAAAGTCTCGATGTCGAAACAACTTCTATTCTTGACTCAATAAAAGAGTTAATATGAAAGAGGGATGGGAAACAAAGAAATTAAAGAATGTTGCTCGAATCGTTAATGGAGGAACACCTAAAACCAAGGTAAAGGAATATTGGGATGGTGATATCGCATGGATAACACCTGCTGATTTAGGCAAGTTAGATAAAAGAGAGGTGTCAAGAACTTCACGCACGATAACCTCTCGTGGGTTGGATAAATCATCGGCTAAGTTATTTCCTGAGAAGTCGGTAATACTATCAACAAGAGCACCAATCGGACACTTGGCTATCAACTCAGTTCCTATGGCCACTAATCAGGGGTGCAGAGGGATTGTTCCTGAAGTTGGGTTAGATCCTTATTTCCTATACTATTTTTTAAATGCTAATGTTCAACTGCTAAATGACTTAGGTAGAGGAACAACTTTCAAAGAATTGTCCTCTACAGCCCTTGGTACAGTTTCAGTTCCTATCCCACCTCTTTCTGAACAAAAACAAATCGTTGCCATTTTAGATGAAGCTTTTGAAGCCATTGACCAGGCCCAAGCCAATATTGAAAGGAATATCGAGAATGCGAAGGAGTTGTTGCAAAGTAGGCTAAGGCACATTTTTACGAAAGAAGGAGAAGGTTGGACCCAAAAGACCCTAGGAGAAATAGGAAGAGTTTGTATGTGCAAAAGAATCTTTAAAAAGGAAACGAGTGCACAAGGAGATATTCCATTCTACAAGAT
>CAXQQM010000129.1:0-7440 GCA_964226055.1 Robiginitalea sp.
ACCCGCAGTTGGACGCTCAGCGTATTGGACGCGGGCGAAAAGGAAGAAATACTCCCTTCCACGTGGTAGGATCCGTTTTCCGAAATATCAGCCAGGCTGATGGCGGATGCGGTGGAACCGCTAACGGCTGCACCATCGCGGTACCACTGGAAGGCCAGGTCGCCCATCAGGTCGGCCGTCACGTCCGTGCTCCCGCCGCTCCCGTCCAGGGCGCGGATGGCGGACACCTCCAGCACAATGTCTGTATTCGTACAGGCGGCGTAGGCCCCATTATAGGCTATGTCCATTTCCAGGGAGGCGGGCACCACTACAGAAGTGGGGTCCGAGTCGATGGAAGTTGCAGCACAGGCCCCGCCAGTCAGGGATACGCGGGCAAAATAGTTACCGGTCTCCGTTTCGGAAACCGTCAAGGTTGTTGCGGTAGCCCCGGGAACCGGGCTGCCATTCCGGTACCATTGGATATCGGCGCCGGTGGCGTCTGTGGTAATGCTCAGGTCCTGGGTCTGGCCGGGCAGCACCACGACCGATGCGGGGTTCGTCCGCGTCACGGTGAAGTTACCGGCATTCGTGATGGTTACGGCTGCGGATTGTTCCACGCAGGCGCCGTCGCCAAATATTTCGACGGAATAATCCCCTTCAAACCCGGCTATGGCCGCATCTACCGTAAAGGTGTCGTCATCCACTGTGGGTGGGGTAATCGGGTTGCCGTCACGGAACCAGGTATAAGTGAGGCCCTGGCCGGTGATATTCGCAGTCAGGTCCAGGGTTTCCCCGGGGCACAAATCGGTTTTGGCCGGGGGGTTGATGGCAATCCCCAGGCTGCTTCCGCTGGTCACGTCAATCAGGTTCGACAGCGTGTTCCCGGACCCCGAACAGGATCCGTAGTCGATTTCGGCGTTGTACATCCCGCCCTGGGTCACCGTGATGCTGGAGCCCTTATCGGCCAGGAGCGTGCCGCTGCGGTACCAATTATACTGATAGGTATCCGGGTTGGTTACATTATATACTTCCAGGGTAATTGAATTACCGTCGCAAACCTGTGCAGTGCCGTCCCCCATATCGGCCTGTCCCTGCGGGCGGATATTGATGCCGCTGTTTACACCCAGGTAATACATGGGGTAGGCAACCGACGCAGGGCTGGTCATCGCCGGGCTTGTACTGCGTACGCGCATGCGATAACCCTCGCCCTGTATATCGGTTGGCAAAGAGAACTGGAAATAAAAGTCAAATGTGGTATTCATGTCATCCACCCGGGCCAGTTCCCGGGGGCTGCTGAAATTCCCGGAGGCGTCGGAGAGCTCCAGGACAAATTCGTTGTCGGCATTCACAAGGGGCGGACTCCAGGTGAAGTTGGCCCAATAATCGTTGAAGGACCCGGAGGCGCAGGCTGCGGTCCAGGGGTTGGTTCCCGGGGGCGGGGTTTGGTTCGGGGCGGCTTCGGGGGCATTGAGAATCTGTGCATACCCGGCCTGGGCGCACATCAATCCCCACAGTAGGGCTGCGGTGATACGTAATTTTTGGTTCATGACACTCCTTTTTACTGGTTATCGACTTGGTTATGCCCTACTTTGCCCGGTTGCTCCGGCGTCCTGCCCATGCCGTTCCCCGCTCCAATTTGAGCAGGTGGCAGACCACCGCAACCAAACATTGTCTAACAAATATGGCTGTAAGCCCGCCCACAGGGAATTTATTGTTGTCGCATCGACCATATATGTTGTGAAATCACTGTATTTGTATGAATGGCTTGCGGATAAGGGATTTATCGGCATCGATGAACAGCATTTTTTCTACCTTTACGGCCTTAAATTCCCATACATGACAGCCGATTCCCGATCGCTGAATTTTATCGAGCATATCATCGAGGACGATCTCGCCTCGGGTTTTCCAAAAGAGCAGCTGCGCTTCCGGTTTCCCCCGGAACCCAACGGTTACCTGCATATTGGCCACGCGAGTTCCATCTGTCTGAATTTCGGGCTGGGCCTGCGCTACGGAGCCCCTGTGAACCTGCGCTTTGACGATACGAACCCGGCCAAGGAGGAGGCCGAATACGTGGACGCTATCAAACGGGACGTTTCCTGGCTTGGGTTTGAATGGGCCGAAGAGCGTTATGCCTCCGATTATTTCCAGCAGCTATACGATTGGGCGGAAGACCTGATCCGCCAGGGGAAGGCGTATGTTGACAGCCAGAGTTCCGCGGAAATCGCTGCCCAGAAGGGGACACCCACGGAGCCCGGCACGAACAGCCCACACAGAGACCGATCGGTATCTGAGAATTTGGAGCTTTTCCGTGGCATGAAGAACGGCAAGTTCGAAGCCGGCGCACATGTGTTGCGCGCAAAAATCGATATGGCCTCCCCGAATATGCTGATGCGCGACCCGGTGATGTACCGGATCCTGCACCGGGCCCACCACCGCACAAATACCGATTGGTGTATTTATCCACTCTACGATTGGACCCATGGGGAAAGCGATTACATCGAACAGGTGTCCCATTCGCTCTGCACCCTGGAGTTCAAGCCCCACCGGCCGCTGTATGACTGGTTTCTGGACGCGGTGACCCAGGATGGGAAGCTCCGGCCTAAACAACGGGAGTTTGCCCGCCGGAACCTGAGCCACACCGTCGTCAGCAAGCGCAAACTGCTCCAGCTGGTGGAAGGCGGACATGTATCAGGTTGGGACGACCCGCGCATGCCGACCATTTCCGGGCTGCGACGCAGGGGATGTACCCCGGAAGCCATCCGGAATTTTGCGGATACCATCGGGATTGCCAAAAGGGACAATGTGGTGGATGTAGCACTCCTGGATTTCCATATGCGGGAACACCTGAACCAAATTGCCCCCCGGGTCATGGCGGTCCTGGACCCGGTGAAGGTGGTGCTCACCAATTACCCGGAAGGGGAAACGGAATGGCTGGAGACGGAAAACAACCCGGAAGACCCGGAGGCCGGCACGCGTAAGATCCCATTTTCAAGGGAGTTGTTTATTGAGCGGGAGGATTTCCGGGAACAGGCCAACCGGAAATTTTTCCGACTGAAACTCGGGGGCGAGGTCCGGCTCAAGAGCGGGTATATCATCAAAGCGGAAAAGGCGGTAAAGGATGCATCGGGTGCAATTACCGAGATACATTGTACCTACGACCCAAAAAGCCGAAGCGGAAGCGGCACGGAGGAAAGCCGGCGCAAGGTCAAGGGCACCCTGCACTGGGTCTCGGCCGGACACGCGCTCCGGGCCGAGGTCCGCCTGTACGACCGGCTCTTTTCGGATGCGACCCCGGACCAGCACAAAGACCGGGAATTTATGGAATTCCTGAACCCGGACTCCCTGGAAGTAGTGGAGGCCCGGATCGAACCCGGCCTGGCCGATGCGAAGGCGGGAGACCGTTTTCAGTTTCAGCGCCTGGGCTATTTTTGCGTGGACCCGGACACCTCGGAAGACCGGCTTGTTTTCAACCGGACGGTGACCCTCCGGGATACCTGGGCTAAAATCGAACAAAAGGAGGGCTAGTCAGGGCCATAGAAGGCGCTTATCCCTGCGATTGTATCAATCGGTATATTCTATTAAAACCCCCCCGCTTCAGCCTGATTCTAAGGGCCGATCGGGCTCAGGCCCATATTCCCTCCCACCCGGGATCATTCCGAGCCCTTATACGCAGCCGCAGGCGGTTTTTAGCTTCCTTCGTCTTGATTTAGCCGGGTATTTTTGCTCCCCCGTAACAAAACCGTGCTCAAAACCTGCACAGCCCCCGAATTAACGACATCTTAACGCATATTCTTACGAAATTGCACTATACTATTATTGACCGATCGTAACCGATCAAAAACTAAGTTTAACTTCAAATTTCAAATTATGGCATCTAACGATACTGGATCTGTACTTTTGGCGCTTCTGACAGGAGCGGCAATCGGCGCGGGGGTAGGCATACTTTACGCCCCGGACAAAGGATCAAAAACAAGAAAGAAAATCAAGAAAAAGGCCAATCAGGCCAAGGACGATATTTCGGTACGGGTTTCCCGGGCCACTGAAGAGCTGAGCCGTACGGCCGAAGCCAAGAAGGAAGATTTCGAGCGACGCCTGGAGGATACCATCTCCACCATGAGCTATAAGGCAGACGACATTATCGAAACCCTGGAACACAAACTGGCAGATCTGAAAAAGAAGAATGCCAAGTACCAGAAAGATTCGGTAATAGAAACAGCCGGAAAACCGAAGGTAGCCGCCAAATCATAGCCCTGAATGGCTTTTGACGAATTAAAAGAACGCGCCGCTGAAGCCGAGCGCGACCTGAAGGAGTACGGACAGGCAAGTGCCGAATACTATAAACTCAAGGCCTTTAAGCTCGCCATGCGAAGCTTTATCTACCTGGCCAAGGGATTCGTATTGGGTTTTATCCTGCTGCTTATTCTCATATTCCTTTCAGTTGCCGGCGCTTATGCCATCGGGGAGCGGATGGACTCTTTCGCCACAGGGTTCCTGATCGTGGCAGGGGCGTACCTGGTCGTTTTCCTCCTGGCCTACATGCGGAAGGATTTAATGAATGCCCCCATACTGCGGAAGTTCTCTGAATATTTTTACGAAGAAGATGAGTAAGATCTATACCTCTTTTGAACAGATTGATAAAGACCTGAAAATCATGCGGCTGAAGCAGGAGATTGCGGTGGAGAACCTGAAGCTTTCGTATTCGGAAGCCCGCAAGAGCCTCTACCCTACCCAATTACTGGGGGGATTCACGGGAATCATCCAGAAATTGGCCATCTCCCTTTTGGCCAAGAAGTTGCTGCAGAAGTTCAGTAGGTAAATCCCCGGCATACGGAAAGCGTTCTCCGTGCCAGGCTTCCCCTGCAACCCCCACAGGTCTGAAATCAAAAAACAACCCCGGCGATTGCCGGGGTTTTTCTATGGACGGATGTGCGGATGGTCCGGGAATCCCTGAAAACCTCACGCTACCTGTCGGGTGGACGCCTATTCCTTCTTGTCCTTGTTCTGTTTTTTCATCGCCTCCCCAATCTGGTTGCTGGCCGTAAAGCTGGCGACCATATTGTTGAGCATATCACTGCCCGCCTGGGGCGAATTCGGCAGGAGGATCAGGTTCGTATTGGTTTCCTCCCCGATGGCCTGCAAGGTGTCGTAATGCTGGGTTACCACGATCAGGGCGGATGCCTCCTGGGAATTGATGCCCACCTTGTTCAACACCTCCACGGACTCTTCGAGGCCCCGGGCAATTTCCCGGCGCTGGTCGGCGATCCCCTGCCCCTGCAGCCGTTTGCTTTCCGCCTCGGCCTTGGCCTTTTCCACAATCAGGATGCGCGCGGCATCCCCTTCGAACTGGGCGGCAATCTTCTCCCGCTCCGAAGCGTTGATCCGGTTCATGGCCGCCTTAACCTGGGCATCCGGGTCGATATCCGTGACGAGCGTCTTGATGATGTCGTACCCGTAATCGAGCATGGCGTCCTGCAATTCAGCCTTCACCGCAATGGCGATGTCGTCTTTCTTCACAAAAACGTCATCCAGTTTCATCTTGGGTACTTCTGCCCGAACCACGTCAAAGACGTATGAAGTAATCTGCTCGTGCGGGTATTCCAGTTTGTAGAAGGCTTCGTACACCTTGTCCCGGATCACCACATATTGGACGGACACCTTGAGTTTGACAAATACGTCGTCCCGGGTTTTGGTTTCCACAATCACGTCGAGCTGCTGGATCTTCAGGCTGAGGCGGCCGGAAATCCGGTCGACGATCGGGATTTTCATCTGCAGGCCGGAATTCCGGATGCTTTGGAACCGGCCGAACCGCTCCACGATTACGGCGGTTTGCTGTTTGACAATAAAGAAAGAACTGAAGAGGATAACCAGCCCCAGGAACAGGAAGGGTATCCAAAGGAATGATGCGATCATAGTGTGCGTTGCTAAGGGTTAGTGAAAATACGAAAGTATCGTCCTAATAGGTCGCAAATTCCCCGGAATTGTTACACCGGCGCGCTATTTCGGGGTGGCGCCGAGGCGTTCGATGGCCAGGCGGATCCGACCGACGGTTTCATCCTTCCCGATAAGGCCCATGATGTCGAACAGGTGGGGGCCCTGCATGGCGCCAACCAGGACCAGGCGAAGGGGCGGCATGACCTGCCCGAAGGACAGCCCGGAATCCCCGATCCATCCCTTGACGGAGGTTTCCAGGTGTTCGGCAGAAAAGTCTTCCTGAGCTTCCAGCAAACCGGCCAGGCGGTCCATCACCTGGGGCGTACCCTCCTTCCATTGCTTGCGGACGGCCTTTTGGTCGTAAGTTTCCGGCTGTCGGAAGAAAAACGAGCCCTGCTCCCAGATGTCTTTTAGGAAGTCCGCCCGTTCCCGAAGCAGGGCAATTACCTGTTCCAGGTAAGCGTCCTCCAGGCTGGCTGCGAACGGATGGCCGCCTTCCAGAACCTTGCGGAAGCTCGGCACCAGTTCGGCCGGGGATTTCTGCTGCAGGTACTGGTGGTTGTACCAGCGGGCCTTATCCGGGTCAAAGCGGGCCCCCGATTTGTTCACGCGCTCCAGGTCAAAGGCCCCGACGAGCTCCTCCAGGGTGAAGAGTTCCTGTTCTGTCCCCGGGTTCCATCCCAACAGCGCCAGGAAATTCAGGACAGCCTCCGGGAAATAGCCGGATTCCCGGAACCCGGCCGATTCCTTCCATTCCAGCGGGAATACCGGGAACCCCATTTTTTCCCCGTCCCGTTTGCTGAGTTTGCCTTTCCCCGTGGGTTTCATGATCAGGGGCAGGTGGGCAAATTGCGGGGGCTCCCAGCCAAAGGCCCGGTAAAGCTGGACGTGCAGCGCAAGGGAAGGCAGCCATTCCTCCCCGCGGATTACATGGGTAATTTCCATCAGGCGGTCGTCCACGATATTGGCCAGGTGGTAGGTGGGCATCCCGTCGCTTTTGAAAAGCACCTTGTCGTCCAGGGTGTTTGTGTCGATGCGGATGTCGCCCCGGATCAGGTCCTGGAATTCAAGGGTTTGATCTTTGGGCCATTGGAACCGGATAACATACGGGTCCCCGGCATCCAGGCGGGATTGGAGGGCCTCCGGGGACATGCCCAGGGAGTTGTCAAGTTTCTCCCGGTTGTGCCAGTTGTAGATAAAGGTCTTTCCCTTTTTCTCGTGATCGACCCGGTGGGCATCCAGGTCTTCTGCCCGGTCAAAGGCGTAATACGCCCATCCGGATTGCACCAGCCGCTCGGCGAATTCCCGGTAGCGGTCCTTGCGTTCACTCTGCCGGTAAGGCCCAAAACCCCCTTCTTTCCCAGGCCCTTCATCAAAGGGGATGCCCAGCCATTCCAGGGATTCCACGATATACTGTTCCGCTCCTTCCACGTAGCGGTTCTGGTCGGTATCTTCTATCCGCAGCACAAAGTCCCCGCCGTGTTTTTTGGCAAACAAATAATTGACCAGGGCCGTGCGTACACCACCGAT
>CAXQQM010000130.1:0-13106 GCA_964226055.1 Robiginitalea sp.
CCGGATATCCGGGCTGTCGAGCAATCGCTCCATATCCCCCATCAGCGGTCCCTCCAGGAAAGGCCCCACGGGGCGCCAAATCTGCGGATCTACCGCGCGGGAAGCCGCCCAGCGTTCATGGGCGTAATCCGAAATGATCCGGGCGAGTTCCGCATTGGCGCGCTTTCCCACCCCGCGTATTTGCAACAAGTCGCGCCCCATGAATGCAGCCTTCAGGTACATCTGGTTCCACTGTTGTTGGTTGAAATGTTCCACCGGGTAAGGGTTCCCCAGGGAGATTGCATCAAAGACGGTTGCGATATTCGTCCGGAGGGCTTCCACGGCAGCATCCCGGAAGGCCCCGGCCCCGGGAAGAATCGGCAGATACCTGAGGAAGGTTACCAGTTCCCCGGTATCGGCCACCTGAATGAGGGTGGCAACCTTTGGGGTAAAATAGTCCGGGTCCGCTTCCAATACAGATGCCAGCAGGTAGATCCGCGCCAGTTGGTCGCAACGGATACCGTGTTCCTTAATATATTCGGTGATGGCCGAAGACGCTGCCTGGCCGAGCTCCACGCCCGAACCGGGGATTTTCCGGCCAACCAGGCTGTAGGTTAGGAAAAGGTCCTTGCCGGACGGTTCACCGGTTATACGGTCAATCCGCTCATCCAGCCATTTGATCTGGCCGGGCTTCAGGGTATCTGTAAGGAGGATGCGCAAACGCCGTGACACGTTGTTCGGATCCATAAAGTCAATTCTGTTGGCGGGTTCGTGCGCCCGGCGGAGAGCCCGGCGCTTTCTTCCTGTCAAAAGTAGCTATAATTATTCAGAATCCCGCCTGGCCCGCTGATTCCGGAAAGTGAAAATTACACGATGGGATTTGTACCTTTGTACCAAAAGATTAGCATGCTCGGGCTGAAACTCCCCACGGACCCCCGATGGGTCAACATCGTGGAAAAAAATATCGACGAAATCCTGACGGACCACGCATTCTGCGAACAAAAAGCTGCCAGTACGGCCATTTCCCTGATCGTGAATTTCCCGGAATACCCCGAACTCGTCACCGAGATGGTGGCGCTTGCCCGTGAAGAGATGGGTCATTTCAAGATGGTCCACGACCGGATCCTGGCCCGCGGTAATACCCTGGGGCGGTACCGGCGGGACGATTATGTCGTGGAATTAATGAAGTTCTTCCCAAAAGGCGGCAGCCGCGAGACCAAACTGGTTCACCGGCTCCTGTATGCCGCACTGATCGAGGCGAGGAGTTGCGAGCGATTCCGCCTGCTCTCCGAACAACTCAAAGACCCCGACCTCGCGGAATTTTACCGCAAGCTCATGGTAAGCGAAGCCGGGCACTACACCTTATTCCTGAAATTTGCCAGGAAATACGGTAACCGGGCGGAAGTAGACCAAAAATGGGAAGACCTGCTGGCCTACGAGGCGGAAATCGTCAAAGGGCTCGGGAACCGGGAAACCGTCCACGGCTGATCAGGTTTCCTCCAGCCTCCAGCTGAAGAAGATACTCACCAGCAGCATCCCGGATAAAAATGCCAGGAGGAACATGGGCCCGAACCATTCGGATAAGAACCCGATCCCCGCAGCTGCCAGGGTGAAAAATCCAATCAGCGTGTTCGCAAGGGCCACGTAAAGTGGGCGGTCCTCCTCGGGCGCATAGTCGGTCAGGTATGTTTTACGGCTCAGCCGGGCCCCGCCATGGGCCATCATGTTCAAAAGGATCAGGGGGGCAAACAGGTAGATACTCCGGTTCCCCTCCGGTAAAAAGGTAAAACCGGCCACCAGGCCGCAGTTCAGGATCCCCAGGAGCGCCATCCCAACCATCAGGCCCCGGGAGGAACGATCGGCCATTTTCCCCCAGAGCGGACTGGATATCAGGGCTGCCAGCCCGGCGGCGATGACAAAAAGGCCCAGGCCCGACAAGTCTGCATCCGTGTATTCCCTGCCGATGACCACAAAATAAGGCTGGGCCAGCGGGATGGCCATTAAAAAGGCCCTGGAGAGAATAAAATTGGAGAGGTTCCGGTCTTTGCGGAGTACCTTCCAGCCAGCCCGGAATTCCTGAAAGGGGGTTCTCCCGCCTTCCGTGGCACCCGCCGCCTCATCGATAGACAGAAACGCCAGCCCGGCAAGTACCCAGAGCAGGGCCGCCCCGACAATCAACAAGGCTATCGTCCAGGATGCCTGCATATCCCTGAGGAAGAAAAACAGGACAAGCCCGAACGCCAGGGTAAGCAGGCCCCCACCGGTGGCCCGCGTAGCCAGCAACCGGCCCCGCCTGCCCTTGGGTATCGTTTTTCCCATGACGTCTTTAAAGGCAACCGAAGCCACCCCACTGGCGATACTGAACAACAGGAGCAGGACCGCTACCGCCCCCGCCATAAGCCCCCCTTCCAGTTTCCAGAAAGCACCCCCGATCAGCAGGATGACCAGCGCCTGGAAAAAGGCGGGGAAAGCCCAGAAATATTTCCGCCTCGGATAGTTCCGGATCCTGCCGGAAACAAAGAGCTGCGGCAGGAGGCTGCCCAGATTTTTCAGCGGTACCAGCATCCCCGAAATTCCTATGCCGCCGCCGAAAAGTGAAATCATCCAGGGCAGGGTAACCCCCGGGCTGACCAACTGTTCGGCGAGTTTTGAACAGAAACCGCTCAGGGCGTTTTTCAGGAAATTCCCGGGGACATCCGTGCACTGCGCCTCGCTGATTGCACTGCAGGACCGCTCCTCCCCCTCTTCTGTGATATATCGGTAAACCTCCTCTGCCTGTGCCAATTGCTGTTAATTAGGAATCGGACCCCTCCCCTCCCGGAACGGGATACCCGGATTCCGGCTTGCTTTTGCTATGGTACATCGTCTTGATAATCCCGTCGGCCAGGCCAATCTGAGGTACGTGGATTCGTTTGGCGCGGCTCCATTTGGCAGACATCAAAAAAATGCGGGTCGCCGGAATAATGACGTCTGCCCGGTCTGGGTTCAGGCCGAGTTCCGAGATCCGCTCCTCGTAGGTCATGCTGTTGAGGAAGTGGAAATGCGCATTGAGCCAGATCTGCGACAGGGGCTCGCCCTGCTTCCTTCCGGACATCTTGTGCAGCTTGTTGATATTCCCCCCGGATCCTATGATCTCCACCCTGGGATAGCGGCGCACCTGATCGCGAATCCAGGTTTCCACCTCCTGCCAGTCCGCCCCGGTGACCGATTCCCCCAGGAGGCGGACGGTGCCGATGCGGAAGGACCGGGACGCCACCGCCTGGCCATCCGAAAATACCGTGTACTCCGTACTGCCCCCGCCCACATCGATGTAGAGGTAGGTGCCCTCCTGCCGGATCAACTTGCTGATATCCGTTGAAGCGATAATGGCCGCTTCCCGCTGTCCGTCGATCAATTCAACGGACACCCCGGTTTCCCGACGGGCCTTCTCCAATATGGCATCCCCGTTGGCGGCCTCCCGCAGGGCCGATGTGGCGCAGGCCCTGTAACGCTCCACCCCGCTTACCCGCATCAGCAGGGAGAAGGCCTTCAGGGTATCCCGGATCCGCCCGGCATTTGCTTCCGAGATGCGGCCCAGGCGAAAACTGTCCTCCCCGAGTCGTACCGGGACGCGGATCAGCGCACTCTTGTTAAACTGTACCGGCCGGTCCGCCGCCTCGATGACATTCTGGACCAGGAGGCGGATGGCATTCGAGCCGATGTCGATTGCGGCAAGTTTACGAATCTCCACGGGCCTCTTCCAGTTTGCTTTGGTAGTAATTGTACATCTCGAACTGGGAGCGGAAGGGCGGTCTGTTATCCTGTCGGTATGCATTGGATTGCTCGGCGTCAAAAATCCGCGCTTTGACATTGTCTCGCCAGCAGATTTCGAAAGTATCGATGAGTTCCTGCCGGATGTCTTCCTGGTAGATCGGGCAACCCACCTCCACCCGGTTGTCCAGGTTCCGGGTCATCCAGTCCGCTGAGGAAATATACACCTGAGGGTCCCCGTCATTCCCGAATATAAACAGGCGGGGGTGTTCCAGGAATTTATCCACGATGCTGATCGCCTCGATGTTGCTGCTCATACCGGGTACCCCGGGGATCAGGCAGCAAATGCCCCGGACTATCAGCTGGATCTTTACCCCCGCCTCAGACGCCTTGTATAGCAGGTCTACCATATCGTAGGAGGTAAAGCTGTTCATCTTGATCTTGATGTAGGCCTCCTTGCCGGCGCGGGCATTGGCGATTTCCTGCTTGATGAGTTTTTTGAATCGGCTCCGGGTGTAGTGGGGGGAGACGATCAGGTGTTTGTACTTTTCGATCCGGTAGGTGGTTTCAAAAAAGTCGAACACCTTGTTGAGTTCCTTCAGGATGGGTTCATGGGCCGTGAACAACGTGTAATCCGTGTATATCCGGGCCGTGGATTCGTTGAAATTCCCGGTGCTCACAAAACCGTACCGCTTAATGGTGTCCCCTTCTTCCCGGTCGATCACGCAGATTTTACTGTGGACTTTGAGGCCGGGCACGCCAAAAATCAGCTTCACCCCTTCTTCCTGTAACTGTTCGGCGTACTCGATATTCGCCCGTTCGTCAAACCGGGCCCGCAATTCAATCTGTACGGTCACCTGCTTGCCGTTCTTGACCGCATTGATCAGGGAGGAGGTCACCTGGGAGTGATCGGCCAGGCGGTAAATGGTGATCTTGATACTGCGGACTTTCGGGTCCAGGGCGGCTTCCCGGAGGAATTTGATCACGTAGGTGAACGTGTGATACGGGGCATACTGGAGGTAATCTTTCTGGGCAATGCGATCGAAAAGGCTGCCCTCCATACTCAGGCCCACTACCGGCAGGGGCTTGATTTTTTCATACGTCAGGTCGTGTCGCCCCAAGCTCGGGAACCCCATATAGTCGCGGCGGTTGTGGTAACGGCCGCCGGGGATCACGCTGTCGGTATCCTCAATACCCATGCGCTCCTTCAGGAAGTTGAGCGTATCTTCCTCGATGGCCCGGTCATAGACAAACCGCACCGGGTCGCTGAGGCGGCGGTTATCGACGCTGGCGGAAATCTTTTCGATAAAACTCTTGCTCAGGTCGTTGTCGATATCCAGTTCGGCGTCCCGGGTAATCTTGATCATGTGGGCCGAAATGTCTTCATAGGAAAACATATTGAATATGCTCCGGAGCGAATAGCGGATCAGGTCGTCCAGCAGGATGATATAATTCTTGTCGCCCTCGCGCGGCAACTCGATGAACCGGTTGATCCCTTTTGGTATTTCGATAAGGGCATAGCGGAAATCCCCGTTCTTTTTGGAATCTGCATCCGTATCCAGCAGGGCCATCTTTACGGCGAGGTATGCGGCGGTATCCTTTAAAATGGGGAAGTCTGTATGTTCGTCCAGGATAATGGTCATCAGTACGGGGCTGACATTCTGGATGAAGTAGTTGCGCAGGAAGGCCTCCTGGTGTTCCTGGATCTCCGTCTCGGTGATCATGAAGATATTCTCGGCCTCCAGCTTCTGTTCAATTTCGTGGAGGATCTGGATGCTCTTCTCCTGCTGCCGGATCACGATCTGGGTGATTTCCTCAAGCAGATCCTTGGCTTTCTCGCCCCCCAGGACGCTTTTCCCGGATTTCCCCGCCTGGACAATCCGTTTGACCGTAGCGTACCGGACCTTAAAGAATTCGTCGAGGTTGTTGGAAAAAATACCCAGAAAGCGCAACCGTTCGATCAGCGGAACCCCGGGGTCCTCGCTCTCCTGGAGGACGCGTTCGTTGAATCTGAGCCAGCTGATTTCGCGATTGATATATTGTTTATTCATGTAATATTATTTGAGGTGTTTCGGGAAAACCGTGTACAGGGTCTTCCCGGATACGGCTTCTTCCCATCGGGATTCGGGGAACTTCAGGTGGACCAGGCCGGTGGTCGGGACATTGTCGATGGACTGGCTCCCCCAGGTATTGGCAAGGTGGGTGAAGGCATGGTTATGCCCAAAGAGCAGGACCCGTTGCAAGCGGTTGTCGAGCCCGGCCACAAACCCGGCAACCGAGGATCCCGAAAAGTCGTACAGGGCATCGGTAATGGTGAGGGTTTCAAATGGCAGGTCCAGGCCCCGCATCAGGATCATGCACGTGTGCAGGGCGCGGTTTGCCGGGCTTGAAAACACGGCATCCGGGCGCGGGAATTCCGGTTTGATCTTCCGGGCAACCAGGTGACCGTCCCGGATCCCGCGTTCCTTCAAAGGACGGTCTTTGTCTGCCACGTCGTAATCCCAGGAGGATTTACCGTGGCGAATGAATATCAGTTCTTTCATGTGTTTCTCTTTATGGTGCCAGGCGTTCGATTTTCCAACCTCCGCCGTCCTGCATGCAGTACAGCAGCCGATCGTGTAACCGGTTTTGGCGTCCCTGCCAGAATTCCAGTGATTCGGCCCGTACCAGGTACCCGCCCCACTGTTCCGGCCTCGGGATCTCGCCCCCGCCCAGCTCTTTTTCGGCCTTCCTGAGTCGTTCCTCCAGAAATTCCCGGGATGGGACCACCCGGCTCTGGTCGGAAATCAGCGCCCCCAGCCTGCTGCCCTCCGGGCGCGATTGAAAGTACGCATCCGATTCGGCTGCCGGCACCTTTTCGGCCCGGCCTTTTACGATGACCTGCCGTTCGGTATAGGGCCAGAAAAACGAGAGGCATACCCGGGGATCGGCTGCGATGGCCCGGCCCTTTTCACTTTCGTAATTCGTATAGAACACAAAGCCCGCTTCGCTGAATTTTTTCAGCAATACCACCCGGCTCTTGGGAAACCCGTCGAGCCCCGTGGTCGCAAGTGTCATTGCATTGGGCTCCTCCCCCCCGGCAGCGGACTCCGCATCCCGGAACCACTGCCCGAAAAGTTCCAGTGGGCTTGTGGGTACCTCCGACTCGGTCAATTGCTTTTTTTCGTAGGATTTGCGATAGGCTCCTAGGTCTTTTTGCATGGGATGGGTTATGGGACACCAATATAATCAAACTTGGGTAAAAAAGGGGTTGCAGATGGCCTCCCAATACTGCTTTAATCCTGGCCGGGGCTCCATTCAAACGCCTTGCCATCCTCAGCCAGCCCGACGTTTGGATAAATGCCCAGTGCCTCCTGCCGAAAAGCCTCCAGGTCTCGGTAACGGGTAGAATAATGCCCCAGGATCAAACGGCCCACCCCCGCGTCCCTGGCTATCCGGGCGGCCTGCAGGGCTGTTGAGTGGCCGGTTTGCTCCGCTAAATGGGCTTCGGTTTCCAAAAAAGTGGACTCGTGGTACAGCGTATCCACCCCGCGGATCCATGCGGCCAGTTCCGGTTTGTAGGCGGTATCGCTGCAGTAGGCATAACTCGCTGCAGGGGGCGGGGGCTCCGTCAGGCGGTGGTTCGGTATCGTCCTGCCGTCGGCGGCAACGCCATCGGCCCCCAGCTTGATCTTCCGGTAATAGGCCTTGTCGATTCCCAGCGATTCGGCAATTGCCGCCCGGAGCTTTCGCATGCCGGGTTTCCTCCGGATCAAAAAGCCGTTGGCGTAAATGCGGTGGTTAAGGGGCAAAGTGGAAACCTCCAGTTTCTCGTTGTCCAGGATGGTTTCGGGCTGCGTGGAGGTCAGTTCCCGGAATTCCAGCGTAAATCGCGTCCGGGTTTCCCCCACCTTCAACAAGAGTAAAATCGCTTCTCGAATGCCTTTGGGACCGTAAATATACAGCGGGCGCTCCCGGCCCAAAAGCTGGAATGTCGCAATGAGCCCCGGCAGGCCAAAGAAGTGGTCCCCGTGGAGGTGGGAAATAAATATATGATCGATACGCGCCAACCGGATCCGGTAGCGCCTGAGTTCCATCTGGGTGCCCTCCCCGCAATCGATCAGCAACAGGTGGCCGCCGGTTTCAAGCACCTGGGCACTCGGGTGGGTTTGGTAGCGCGGGGTGGCCGCATAACAGCCAATTACCCGGAGTTTCATGGATTGTGGGTTCCCGCTCAAAGGTCCAGGTCCCGTTCGATTTCCTCCATTTCGATCATGTCCCGTGCCTCCTGCAGGGTCGGGACCGCACAAATCTCATCGGGCAGGTCGTTGTAGGACAGCGCATCGGAGACCAGTACAAACGACTTGCCGGCACCGCGGTGCTCGTTGGAGATCTCCAGGAATTCCAGGACATCGTCGGTGGTGAGTTTTCCCAGTGAAAACAGGTTGACAATCAGGTGGTTATTTTTAAACCTCGGGTAGGCCTCCCGGAGGTTTTTCAGGAAGGTCTGCAGGGAAACCTTTTCCTGCAGGACAATGGTGATATTCCCGTCGGTATCGAATAGCATGTGCGGCTTATTTGATCCTTGAAGCTAATAAATAAATCACTGCCATGCGAATAGCCACGCCATTCTCTACCTGGTTGAGGATGATGGACTGGCTGGAATCGGCAACATCGCTGGTAATCTCCACCCCGCGGTTGATCGGGCCCGGGTGCATGATCACGATTTCCTTCCCGAGGCTGTCGAGCAATTTTTTATCGATACCGTACTGGCGGGTATACTCCCGTGTCGACGGGAAATAACTCATATCCATCCGCTCGTTCTGGATGCGGAGCATGTTGGCTACATCACACCACTCCAGCGCCTTGCGCAGGTCGGGCTCCACCCGGACGCCCAGGGACTCCACATGTTTGGGAATCAGCGTCCTGGGGCCGCACACCTGGACCTCGGCCCCCTGTAATTGCAGGGCAAAAATATTCGAAAGGGCCACCCGGGAATGGAGGATATCCCCCACGATAACCACCTTTTTCCCGGCCACATCCCCGAGTTTTTCCCGGATGGAATAGGAGTCGAGAAGCGCCTGGGTGGGGTGTTCGTGGGCGCCGTCCCCCGCATTGATAATCGAGGCGTTTACGTGCTTGGCCAGAAAAATGCCGGCCCCCGGGTTCGGGTGTCGCATCACCACCATATCCACCTTCATAGACAGGATGTTGTTTACCGTGTCGATCAGGGTTTCCCCCTTCCGTACGGAAGACTGGGCTGCCGAAAAGTTGATGACGTCCGCCGAAAGCCTTTTCTCGGCCAGTTCAAAGGAGAGTTTCGTCCGGGTACTATTCTCGAAAAAGATATTTGCAATGGTGATGTCCCTAAGGGAAGGTACCTTTTTGATGGAGCGGCTGAGGACTTCCTTAAAATGGTCGGCCGTTTCAAAAATCAAATCGAGGTCTTCCCGGTTCAGGTACTTGATCCCCAGTAAATGGCGTACACTTAGCTCACTCATGCGTCATCGCTGATTAGATATACGGCGTCCTCCCCGGCATTTTCCTCCCAGCACACCTTGACGCGTTCCCCGCCGATGGCATCCACCTGTCGTCCCCGGTAATCCGGTTGAATGGGGAGGTGCCGGCTGAAACGCCGGTCGATCAGGGTGAGCAATTCCACTTCCCCGGGCCGGCCAAACGACTGGATGGCCGTCAGGGCCGCGCGGATGCTGCGCCCCGTAAACAGTACGTCGTCGATAAGCACCACGCGCTTGCCTTCCACCAGGAAATCGATTTGCGTGCTGCTGGCGGCCAGGGTCTTGTCGCCCCGACGGAAATCGTCCCGGTAAAAGGTGATATCGAGCAACCCGAACGGGATCCCCGTGACTTTGTAATCCGTTTCCAGCAATTTCAGGAGTCGTCGGGCAAGGAAGGTCCCGCGTGGCTGCAACCCGATCAGGACGCTGTCGCTGAAATCCAAATGGCGTTCCAACAGTTGACAGGCAAGCCGGTGCAGGATGATGTGGATCTCTTGGGAGGAAAGCAGCACTTTTTGACTCATACCGGGCCGGCTCGATCGTTTCAGGGACAAAAATAGGCAATTCTGCCCAATATCCGGGTGGGGTTTCCGGCACGGCTAATGCGCAGGTTTTCGGGGGGTTGCCTTCCCGCTCCAGCCGGTCATAAAAAAACCCCGGGGGATCCCGGGGCTTTCTTTCTTCTGGTGGAAGTGGCTTATTATTTCTTGCCTTTTCCTTCCATCTTGTCCTTCAGGGCCTGCAACTGCTCGTTGGCGTCACCCAGGGTGGGCTTGTTCTCGTCAGCCTGGGCAGATTTCCGGCGGGCCGTACGCACGTTGCGCTGCTCTTCCTCCTTGAAAATTGCCGTGTGGCTGGCAACCACGCGCTTGTAGTCCTTATTGAACTCGATGATCTTGAATTCGGCTTCTTCCCCACGTTGGAGCTTTTTGCCGTCTTCCTTCTCCATGTGGCGCTGGGGCACAAAAGCCGTGATATCCTCGTTGAACTCGATGATAGCACCCTTATCCACGATTTCGGTGATAGCGGCTTTATGGGGTGTCCCCTCGCCGAACTCCTCCTCGTATTTGTCCCAGGGGTTTTCCTGGGTTTGTTTGTGGCCGAGGCTCAGCTTGCGTCCGTCCACATCCAGTTCGAGTACCTCAACTTCCATCTCGTCCCCGACGCTGACAAACTCGGACGGGTGCTTGATTTTCTTGGTCCAGGACAGGTCTGAAATATAGATCAGGCCGTCAAGGCCTTCTTCCAGTTCCACAAATACACCGAAATTCGTGTAGTTGCGAACAATTCCCTTGTGGCGGGAACCAACGGGGTACTTGCTGGTGATATCCGTCCACGGGTCGGGCGTGAGTTGCTTGAGTCCCAGGGACATCTTGCGGTCTTCCCGGTCCAGGGTAAGTACCACGGCTTCCAGTTCATCCCCGACGTTCACGAAATCCTGGGCACTGCGCAGGTGCGTGGACCAGGACATTTCGGATACGTGGATCAAACCTTCCACACCTTCTGCAACTTCAAGGAAGGCACCGTAGTCAGCGATGACCACTACCTTTCCTTTCACCTTGTCGCCAATCTTGATCTCGTCGCCCAGGGCATCCCACGGGTGCTTTTCAAGCTGCTTGATACCCAATTGGATCCGGGACTTGTTGTCGTCGAAATCCAGGATGACCACGTTGAGTTTCTGGTCCAGGTCCACCACCTCGTTCGGGTGGTTGATCCGGCTCCAGGACAGGTCGGTGATGTGAACCAGGCCGTCTACGCCGCCCAGGTCGATAAACACCCCGTAGGAAGTGATGTTTTTGACAACACCTTCCAGTACCTGGCCCTTTTCGAGCTGGCTGATGATCTCCTTCTTCTGCTCCTCGATATCTGCCTCGATAAGCGCCTTGTGGGAAACCACCACGTTCTTGAACTCCTGGTTGATCTTGACCACCTTGAATTCCATGGTCTTGCCGACGTACTGGTCGTAATCGCGAATCGGCTTCACGTCGATCTGCGATCCAGGAAGGAAAGCCTCGATGCCAAAGACATCCACGATCATACCTCCCTTGGTACGGCATTTTACATAACCGGTAACCACCTCTTCCTTGTCGTGGGCCTCATTGACATTTTCCCACGCCTTGATAGTACGTGCCTTCCGGTGGGACAGCACGAGCTGTCCGTTTTTGTCTTCCCGGATATCGATCAGCACATCCACGGTATCGCCTACCTGCAGTTCCGGGTTGTAGCGGAATTCGTTCAGGGAGATAACCCCTTCGGATTTTGCGTTGATATCAATACTCGCCTCCCGGTCCGTGATGTGGGTAATGGTCCCCTTCACCACTTCCTCGTCGGCGGTATCTACAAAATTTTCCTTGACGAGTTGCTCAAACTCTGCGAGCTTTTCGTCTTCGACCCGCTCGATCCCCTCTTCGTACTTATCCCAGTCGAAATTTTCGAGGAATTCCTGCGGATCTTCTTGTTTGGCAGGAGCTTCCTGCACCTGGGTTTCTGCAGTTTCCACTGCTTCTTCCTTTTTGTTTTCTTCAGCCATTTGCTGATTTTCGTTTGTATCCCAGGGCCCGTCAGGAGTTGGCACCTGCCCCGGAAGTTGTTTTTATTATTTGATTTTAAGCCTTTTCCACTCCTGAATACGCGCTGGAAAAGGTGTGCAAAAATACAACGAATACCGCTTATTACCAAGCTTTTTCACACCCCCGCAAAAATGGGAGGGGAATTTTCTCCCGAAAGCCCCCCCTGTAAGCCCTGTTTTTGTATCTTAACTCCCGTTAAAATTCAATAGAAAATCGCGTATTATGAGTGTAAAATCAAAGTATCAGCCGGTCCTCGACCTGGGGCTGCAGCTGGGCGTTAAGGATGGAGACGTCAGTGAAGAGGACGGGGTGCTGAAAATCAAGGGTACGACCCGGACCCAATATGAAAAAAACCTCCTCTGGGACAAGATCAAGGAAATCGGGGGCGAAAACCCTGGCGATATCAAGGCGAATATCAAGGTGGAGGATGCCTCCGTCTATCACCGCCATGTGGTCAAAAGCGGGGAATCCCTGAGTAAAATCGCCAAGCACTATTACGGCGATCCGATGAAATACAAACAGATTTTTGAGGCCAACCGGAATATCCTGAACAACCCGGACATCATCCATCCGGACCAGGTGCTGGTGATCCCCACGCCCTGACAGGGCAATAAATGATTTACAGGGCGCTTCTCAGGAAGCGCCTTTTTTTTTGTCGATAACCCGCAGGGCATGGGCGTGGATGCGTTCAAACTGCTCCTTCATCCCCATGTCGCTGTTGTCGAATTCGATGGCATCATCGGCTTTCCGCAGCGGAGAGATGGCCCGGTTGGAATCGATGTAATCCCGGTCGCGGACATTCTGCAGCACGTCTTCAAAGCGAACCGGTTCGCCTCTTTCCAACAATTCCTTGTACCGTCGCGTAGCGCGGATTTCAGGACTGGCGGTCATAAAGATCTTCAGGTCGGCATCGGGCAATACCACCGTGCCGATATCCCTCCCGTCCATGACCACACCTCCTTGTTCTGCCATGGCCTGTTGCTGGGCTACGAGTTTTTCGCGCACCGCCCCGAGGGCTGCAATCTGGCTGACGTGGCGGGATACATCCAGGTTGCGGATTTCGCCCTCCACATTCCTGCCTTCCAGGGTAACTTCCGACCTGCCGTTCTCCTGGTTGCGCTCAAACCCGACCTCCAGGGCAGGGAGGCGCTTTTCCAGGGCCGGTTCGTCGGGCTCCTTTCCGATCAGTCCTTCCCGGAGGGCATAGAGGGTTACGGCCCGGTACATGGCCCCGGTGTCGATGTAGATATATCCCAATTCCCGGGCGAGTTCCCGGGCCAGGGTGCTTTTTCCCGTAGAGGAATATCCG
>CAXQQM010000131.1:0-5232 GCA_964226055.1 Robiginitalea sp.
TCCCTGCCTCCTGCTGGATGGCAAGTTCCTCCTGCAGCTTTTCCAGTTGGGCCTGGGCATCCTTGATTTTCCCGTACCGCAATTCGGCTACGCGGCCGTAATCGCCATTGCGTTCGGCCCGTTCGGCTTCCAGTTTATATTCCTCGATAGACTGTTTGGTCTTCTGGATCCCGTCCACCACCTCGCGCTCGCTTTCCCACTTGGCAAAGACCTCATTGCGTTCCTCCTTGAAATTTGCCAGCTCGGCATTCAGCGCTTTGAGTTTATCCGGGTCGTTTTCCCGTTTGATCGCCTCGATTTCGATTTCGAGCTGCATGATCTTCCGATCCAGCGCATCGAGTTCCTCAGGCTTGGAGTTGATCTCCATCCGCAACTTGGACGCCGCCTCGTCCATCAGGTCGATGGCCTTGTCCGGCAAAAAGCGATTCGTGATATACCGCTCGGAAAGCTCCACCGCCGCGATGACCGCTTCATCCCGGACCCGGACCTTGTGGTGGGTTTCGTATTTTTCCTTCAGCCCACGGAGAATCGAGATGGCAGCCTCCGTATCGGGCTCCTCGACGGTGACTTTCTGGAAGCGCCGCTCCAGCGCCTTGTCCTTTTCAAAGTATTTCTGGTATTCATCCAGGGTGGTGGCGCCGATGGCCCGCAATTCCCCCCGCGCAAGCGCAGGTTTGAGGATGTTGGCGGCATCCATGGCGCCCTGCCCGCCCCCGGCCCCTACCAGGGTGTGAATCTCGTCTATAAACAACACGATATTCCCGTCCGAAGTCGTGACTTCCTTGATTACGGATTTCAGGCGCTCTTCAAATTCGCCCTTGTATTTGGCCCCGGCAATCAGGGCCCCCATATCCAGGGAGTAAATGACCTTGTCTTTCAGGTTTTCCGGCACGTCGCCCTGGACGATGCGGTGGGCCAGGCCTTCGGCAATAGCCGTTTTGCCCGTTCCGGGTTCCCCGACGAGCATCGGGTTGTTCTTGGTTCGCCGCGAGAGGATCTGCAAGATTCGGCGGATTTCCTCATCCCTGCCGATAACCGGGTCCAACTTGCCGGCATCGGCCAGCTGGTTCAGGTTTCGCGCATATTTGTCCAGGGAATTATAAGTGTCCTCGGCGCTCTGGGAGGTAACCCGCCCGCCCTTGCGAAGCTCTGCAATGGCACTGCCCAGGTCCTTCTCATTCACGCCCTGGTCCTTCAGTATACGAGCCACCTTCGATTTCGATCGGAGGATGGCCTGGATCAGGTGCTCCACGGAAACGTATTCGTCTTTTTCCTTCCGGGCAATGGAGTTTGCCTCGTTGAGCGTCCGGCCGGTTTCTGCTGAAAACATCAGGTCCGCCCCGGAAACCTTGGGAAAGGACTCCAGTTCCTTATCGACGATCTGCCCGACAAGAACGTCGTTGACCTGTAGCTTTTTAAGCAGGAAAGGGAGGACGTTTTCATCCACGGCGGCAATCGCTTTGTACAGGTGTTCGTTTTCCACCTGCTGGTGGCCCATCTCCTGGGCAAGCTGCTGCGCCTGCTGGATGGCCTCCTGGGATTTTATGGTAAAATTATTTATGTTCATCCTTGTTATGCTTACGTTTATGCCCTTGGAAGTCAAGAACCCTACCAAGGGGGTTTCGCCGCCATTTTGGCAGCCAAAATTGAATAAATCAAGACAATAAGACAGGAAATATGGGAATCGCAAATATGTTCGGAAACCTATTTGGCTCGGGGGACAACACGGAACGGAAATCCCCGGAAGGGTTTCCCTGGACGGGCCTGGAAGACCCGGAAGGGAAGGTGCTTTTTGACGCCGTTGGTGAAGGCGGGGTGCAGGTGGTGTTCAAGCATTCCAATTCCTGCGGGATCAGCCGGATCATGCTCGGGCGCTTCCAGGGCCAGTGGCCGGCAGGTTCGGCGGAGTATTTCCTGATCGATGTAAAGCGGAACCGGTCCCTTTCGAATTTGGTGGCCGGACGGTTCGGGTGCACCCACCAATCTCCCCAGGTGCTGGTTATCCGTGACGGGGAACTGGTGGCCCATGCCTCTCACGGCGCCATCGAAGGCCTGGATCCGGGGGAATTCCTAAAGGCCTGATGGTCCGCGCTGTTTATATCTGGGATGCCGGGAATAGAAAACCCCGGCCAGGGGCCGGGGTTCTGAAATTTTGGGTTACAGTTGGTGATTCGTCACCAGTGAAAAACCTTCCTATCGATTGAACTTCTGGCGCTGCAGGATGTTCTTTAACCGGGCCTTTAGATCCTCGCCCGCATCGTAAACCATTTGCTCATCCGAGGGAAAGGGTACGGCGGCGAGATCCAGCAGCGCCACCAAATCGTTATCCAATGCCCGTCTATCCCCGTCGTAATTGGCATAAACATGTTCAAATACGAATTGGCTTGCCAGGGGATAGGAATTGAGTGACTGGCGGGTGTGCAGGTCGATAAAATTCACATTGCCGTTGACGTGGGCGGTTTTCTGCTGGGTGAATTGATAGAAGTTGCATCGCACGGAACGGAAGCGGTCTACTTCAATCTTATTGCCCAGGCTGTCCTTGACCACATTGCCTTCCTCGTCCAGGAGGAATTGCTTCCCGTCAGGAATCTGGCGTTCCTGGATGAATTGCTTTTCATTGACGCGCTCCGGGGAGATTACGATATCCCGGAAAGCAACCTGCATTTCGTAATCGTATTGTATCTCCTCTACAGGGTTCGTGTGGTAGGTCGTCCAGAGGTCGTCCAGGCCGTAGGTGTTGAAATTCAGCAATTCCTCCTCCAGGCGGGCCGGGACGATTTGCTGGGTATCGTTGATCATCGTAACCTTGACATAATCCAACCCTTTGATCCGGGCCTGTTCCATGAGGTCCCGCGTATCCCCGTAGCCCGGGTTAATCTCTTCCAGGTACCTGAAATCATCATAGGCCTGCCGGTAGTCGTACTTGGTACGCGCCCCTGCCAGCAGTTGGGTGGCATTCGTGTACAGGTACTGCGAGAGGTCGTCTTTGGTGGCCAGGATTTCCCGGTCGTAATTTTGAAAACGAAACCGCGCATCCCGGTTTTCCTCAAAGACGGGGAGGGGTAAAAGCGGCCGGATCCGGTTCTGGACCTCCTTCAGCCGGTTGTATTTCTCATAAATGGTTTCCAGGTTTGCCGGATTCCCGTCCTGTTCCAGGAAGGCGATTTCCTGCAACTCCCGTTCGGTGTACTTCGCAAAAGCTTCTTCCAGCAACAACACGTAGGGCTGGTTGCCTTTTTTGGTCTTGTTGTCCGCCAGGTTGTCGATGGACCGGTGAATGGCTTGCTGGTAATTTCCGGTGTTTACGGCTTCCGCGGTTTTCTTGACGCCGCCACAGGCAGCGACCAGAACCACGACGAGTCCGCAGAGTAGTGCTTTTTTCATGATGGTCTATTTAGGGGTTTGGCAGATGGTTTTCAAGGTTTGTGCCAAAATGATCCCTTAATAGAACGAAAATCGATGAAACTTCGTATAAATAGGTTTAAAAGACTGTTTTACAGCTAATTGGATTTCAGGGCGGGTAAGAGGGTGGTACGAACCTCCCCGAACCCGATTCGCAGGTTTCCCGATTTGCAGTGCCCGCGCATCACCACGGTATCCCCGTCCTCCAGGAACACCCGGGTAGCCCCGCCCGGGAGGGAAATCGGCTTGCTGCCGGCCCAGGAAAGCTCCAGCATGGACCCGTATGAATCCGGGGTGGGGCCTGAAATGGTACCGCTTCCCATCATGTCCCCGCTGTTTACCTTGCAGCCGTTTACCGTATGGTGGGCGAGTTGCTGGGCCATCGTCCAGTACATGTACTTGAAATTGGACTGGCAGATGGTAGCCTGCGCCCCGCCTTCCGGAATCAGGTCCACCTCCAGGGAAATGTCAAAACTGTTTTTGCCGGACTGCTGCAGGTAGGGCAGGGGCTCGGGCTCCTGGGATGGGCTCTCCGTCCGGAAAGGCTCCAGGGCATCCAATGTGACGATCCAGGGGGAAATGGACGAGGCAAAATTCTTGGCCAGGAAGGGGCCCAGCGGGACGTATTCCCATTTTTGGATATCCCGGGCGCTCCAATCGTTAAATAGGACCAGGCCAAAAATATAGTCCTCGGCTTCCGCTACCGGAATTGGTTCGCCCATCTTGTTGGCATCTGTGGTGATAAATGCCATTTCGAGCTCAAAATCCACCCGTTTGGAGGGCCCGAAGACAGGTTGCTGCGAATCCTTGGGGAGGGTTTGCCCGTTGGGCCGACGAACGGGGGTCCCGCTGGGAACAATCGTGGAACTCCTGCCGTGGTACCCCACCGGAATGTGCAGCCAGTTAGGCAACAGGGCGTTTTCCGGGTCCCGGAACATACTACCCACATTCGTGGCGTGTTCCTTGCTGGAATAGAAATCGGTGTAATCGCCGATCTGCACAGGCAATTGCATCTCAATTTCATCCATGTCGAACAACACCGTTTTGCGATGTGCCTGGTTTTCCTGCAGCTCCGGGTTGTTTTTGTCAAATACCTCGGCAATCCGGTTTCGCACCAGTCGCCACGTCTTTTTACCGTCCGAAATAAAATCGTTCAGGCTGTCCTGCAGGAAGATGTCGTCCGTCAGGGGGATATCCCGGAAATACCCGAGCTGGTGCATGGCCCCCAAATCGATGGCCGTATCCCCGATCCGGGTTCCGATCGTGATCACATCGTCCCGGGTCAGGAAAACCCCGAAGGGGATATTCTGTATGGGGAAATCAGAATCTTTTGGGACGTTGAGCCAGGACTGGCGGCTCGGGTCATTGGCTTTAATGGACATAGGGAATTGTTAATTTTTTATTTGATAAGTTCCTGATCAAATATATCATTTTATCTGGTTTAACAGCTGTCCTTTCGTACTTTTACCGTGCGGAATCAAACCTGCTATCCACGGCCGTATCGCCTGTAATTACGGGGGGTAGCGCAGAACGGAAAAAGCCGGCTCAATCGTTAACCAAAACTGCTGAAATGCAACGAGACCAAGAAATATTCGACCTGATTCAGGCCGAGAAGCAACGACAAATCAACGGGCTGGAACTCATTGCCTCCGAGAACTTTGCCAGCTCACAGGTAATGGAGGCCGCCGGTTCGGTACTCACCAACAAATACGCTGAAGGCTATCCGGGGAAACGCTATTACGGCGGATGCGAGGTGGTTGACCAGGTAGAGCAACTCGCTATCGACCGGGCCAAGGAGCTATTCGGGGCGGTTTACGCGAATGTTCAGCC
>CAXQQM010000132.1:0-16983 GCA_964226055.1 Robiginitalea sp.
CCAGGATTGACCTGAGCGGGGTGGACGTGATGCGGAAAATCCTGATCCTGGCCCGGGAAAGCGGCCTGCAGTTGGAGATGGACGCCATCGAAAACCGGTCGTTCCTGCCCGAGGGCGCCCTGGAAACAGAAAGCGTCGAGGCCTTTTACGAAGTCCTCGAGAAGCAGGAGGACCATTTTCGAAAGCTTTGGGAGCAGGCCGATGGCGCCAATTGCCGACTCAAATACGTGGCCCAGCTGGACGGTGAAAAGGCCTCTGTGGGGCTGGAGGAAATCCCGGAAGGCCACGATTTCTTTAACCTGAGCGGAAGCGACAACATCGTCCTGTTCTATACGGACCGCTACAGCGAGCAACCCCTTATCGTAAAAGGGGCCGGGGCCGGGGCCGAGGTAACTGCCTCGGGCCTCTTTGCGGACATTATACGAATTGGTAACTTCTAGTGCCTGAACGGGCACGGCATTTCGCAGATGAAAATGAAAACAGAAAAACTTACCGTCTTCGCCCCGGCCACCATTGCCAATCTGTCCTGCGGGTTTGACGTGTTGGGCCTGGCCCTGGATGGCATCGGCGATATCCTCCACCTGGAATTGACCCGGGAGCCCGGGGTAACCATCACCCGGGTTACCGGGGCAGACATTCCCCTGGAAGCCGACCGGAACGTAGCGGGAATTGCCGGGATGGCCTTCCTGGAGGCGGCCACCGGATATTCCGGCGGTGTCCGGATCGAAATCGAAAAGCGGATTGCCCCGGGCAGCGGCATCGGCAGCAGTGCAGCCAGCTCCGCTGGCACCGTCTGGGGCTTGAACCAACTGCTGGGGGAACCCTTCGGATTGCCGGAACTTGTGGGTTTTGCCATGAAGGGGGAAGCCCTGGCCAGCGGTGCGGCCCATGCCGATAATGTGGCGCCTGCATTGTATGGGGGGATTACCCTGGTGCGCAGTTCCGAACCCCTGGACATTGCCCGGGTACACTGCCCGGAAGAGCTATACGCCTGTATCCTGCACCCGCAGATTGAACTGAAAACCTCCGACGCACGCAAGGTGCTCCGCACCTCCATCCCGCTCACTAAGGGCATCCGCCAATGGGGGAACGTGGGCGGCCTGGTCACCGGCTTGTTTACGGAAGACTTTGGGCTGATCAGCCGGTCGCTCGAAGACTGCATTATCGAACCGGTGCGGTCCCTGCTGATCCCCGGGTTCGACAAGCTGCGCGAGGCCGCATTGGCCGCCGGCGCCCTGGGGTTTGGAATTTCCGGCTCAGGACCCTCGGTGTTTGCCCTGACCCGCGGGGCCGAAACCGCACAGGCCGTTTCCCGCGCCCTGGGCAAAGCCTATGATACCATCGATATCCCATACTCGCTTCACCACGGCCCGGTGAACCGGCGCGGGATCTATGCCATTAATCAGAATACCTGACCGATGCGATACCACAGCCTGAACCTGAACGCCCCCGAGGTTTCATTCCGGGAAGCCGTAATCCGGGGGATTGCCCCGGATAAAGGCCTGTATTTCCCTGTCGATATCCCCCGCCTGCCGGAGCAATTCTGGCAAACCCTCGGGGAAAAACCCATTCGGGAAATCGCCCTGGAACTCATGCGGCCCTATGCGGGGGATTCGATTCCGGAGCCCGACCTCAGCCGTATCCTGGAGGAGACACTGAGCTTCGATTTCCCCCTAGTGGAGATTTCCGAAGGGGTCTTCGCCCTGGAACTCTACCACGGCCCTACCCTGGCTTTCAAAGATGTCGGTTCCCGCTTCATGGCCCGATGCCTGGGCCATTTTTCAAAGAATTCCACGGCTGAGATTACCGTTTTGGTGGCTACCAGCGGGGACACCGGCGGGGCAGTTGCCGATGGGTTCCTCGGGGTACCCGGCGTGGAGGTGGTGATCCTGTATCCCGAAGGGAAGGTCAGCGATATCCAGGAGCGCCAGCTGACCACCCTGGGGCGGAATATCCGCGCCCTCCGGGTGTCGGGCAGCTTTGACGACTGCCAGCGTATGGTCAAGCGGGCCTTCCTGGACAACGACCTGAAGGCCGCCCGCCAACTCACTTCGGCGAATAGTATCAACGTGGCCCGATGGATTCCTCAAATGCTGTATTACGCACTGGCATGGAGGCAGCTCGGGCCCGATTCCGAACCTCCTGTTTTTGCCGTACCCAGTGGGACTTTCGGGAATATCTGCGCCGGGATGCTGGCGCACCGGATGGGCATGCCCTGCCGGCAATTTGTGGCGGCGACCAACGTCAACGATACAGTCCCCAGGTTTATGGAAAGCGGCAGGTACGCCCCGGAAAAAGCTGTTCCAACGATCTCCAATGCCATGGATGTAGCCGATCCGAGCAACTTTGTCCGCATCCGCAAGCTCTTCGGCAACCGCTTTCCCGACCTGGATGCGGTGATGACTTCCCATGCCTATACGGACGAGCAGACCCGGGGCGCCATGCGCAACCTCCACGACACCTACGGATACATCGCCGACCCCCACGGGGCGGTGGGCTACCTGGGCCTGTCGGATTACCTACAGCAGCACCCGGGGGGTCCGGGTATCTTCCTGGAAACGGCCCACCCTATTAAATTCCGCCCGGAAGTGGAGCGTACGCTGGGGCGTGAACTGGACCTGCCGGAACGCCTCCGCGGCCTGCTGGATCGGGAAAAAACCGCCCTGCCGATTGCCAGCTACGACGATCTCCGTTCGTTCCTGATGCGGCCCGCCGGCAGTTGAGTTTACCTGCCAATTCCATACACGCCCGCCCCTGACTTCCAAACTATTTTCAATACATTTGCCGCGTATTAAATCCGGCATCGATGAAAGAAACCGCGCTCAGGCAGGTACACGAAGCTTTGGGGGCAAAAATGGTCCCTTTTGCAGGCTACCTGATGCCTGTATCCTACGAAGGCGTAAACGCCGAACACCAGACCGTACGGGAAGGTGTCGGGGTATTTGACGTATCCCACATGGGGGAATTCCTCATTGAGGGCCCCAGGGCCCTGGAACTCGTTCAGCGGGTCTCCTCCAACGACGCTTCCAAACTGGAAGTGGGCCGGGCCCAGTACAGTTGCATGCCCAATGAACGCATGGGGATCGTGGACGACCTGATCGTTTACCGCGTCAAGGATACCACGTATCTGCTGGTGGTCAATGCGTCCAATATCGACAAGGATTGGGACCATATCAGCAAATACAACGAGGGGATCGGCGCAGAAATGCGCAACCTCTCCGATGCGTACTCCCTCCTGGCGATACAGGGGCCCAAAGCGGTAGCCGCGATGCAATCCCTCACTTCCGAGGACCTGGCAGCCATCCCGTTCTACCATTTTGTGGTCGGGGATTTTGCCGGTATCCCCCATGTGATCATCTCGGCCACCGGGTACACAGGTTCCGGCGGTTTTGAAATCTATTGCAAGAACGAGGAAGTCGGGCAGGTCTGGGACCGGGTGATGGAAGCCGGGGCAGCATACGGAATCAAGCCCATCGGCCTGGCAGCCCGGGACACGCTCCGCCTGGAAATGGGCTACTGCCTGTACGGCAACGATATTGACGACAGCACCTCCCCCCTGGAGGCCGGGTTGGGATGGATTACAAAATTCACGAAGGAATTTGTCAACCACGAGTCCCTCGCCGCCCAGAAAGAGGCTGGCGTGGAACGCAAACTCGTCGGTTTTGAAATCGAGCAGCGCGGGATACCCCGCAAGGATTACGCGATTGCGGATGCAGACGGCCAGCCGATTGGCCGGGTAACCTCCGGGACCATGTCGCCGAGCCTGAACAAAGGAATCGGACTGGGTTACGTGCCTGTCGAATTCGCCGCCCCGGGAACCCAGGTGTATATTCAGATCCGAAATAAAAACGTACCCGCAACCATTGTGAAACCCCCGTTCTATAAAGCTTAGAATCAGCAAAAAGGAGAGAGAGGCGTGCGCGAGGAAGGAAAGAGGATTCTGATTTTGGGAGGCAGTGGTTTCCTGGGTTATGCCCTGTACAAGGAGCTCTGCAACTATTACGATACCTACGGGACCTATTGTTCCGCCAGGAAACGTTTCGGGGACAACGGGCAATTCCTTCACTACGACCTGCTGGAAGACGATATCCACCAGGTACTCAACGAGGTCCGGCCGCATATCATTATTTCGGCAATCCGGGGTGATTTCGGCGCACAAATCCAGGCCCACTCGCACCTGGCTGAATACCTGGCCCGCAAGGATTGCCGGCTGTTATTCCTTTCATCGGCCAATGTGTTTGACGCGTACAGCAAATTTCCTTCCTACGAATTTGACAAGACGCTTTCGGAGAGTATCTACGGCCGGCTGAAAATCAAAATCGAAAATATGCTCCTCCGGCTCCCATCCAAAAAAATGGCCATCCTGCGCCTGCCGATGGTATTCGGGAATGCGTCTCCCCGAACCCGGGAAATCCGGGACGCCCTTCAGGAGGGCGAGGCGATCGAGGTGTTTCCCAACCTGGTGATCAACGTGACCTCGGATGACAAATTGAGCCAGCAGGTCCACTACATCATTAACCGCGACAAACACGGGGTCTTCCACCTGGGCTCCCGTGACCTGGTACACCACGAGGACTTTATCCGGGAAATCGCCACGCACCTGAGCGATCGCAAAACCCTTTTCAAGCGGGTTTTTACCACCAACGAAGAGCGGTACCTGGCCGTCCTCCCCAAACACAACCTGCTTCCCAAAAACCTGCAACTCGGCTACCAGGAGGTCATCGACCACCACATCCCGCAATAATTCCTGCCGGTTCCCGATGGAGTGACCGCACTCAAGCCGCTAAAATCCGGGTGCAATGGCTTTAAAGCTTTTCGCCCCTGAAATGAATCCGTATCTTAAGGAGAAAAATACAGCCATGGATTTCTCAGCCCTCAGCGCCCTGTACATCAACTGCACGCTTAAACCTTCCCCGGCCCAAAGCCACACCCGCGGGCTCATGGAGGTTTCCCGGAAAATTATGGAGCGTGAGGGCGTGCAGACGGACGTTTTCCGGGCCGTGGATTACCCCATAGCCCCGGGCGTTTACCCGGATATGCGCGAGCACGGGGCGGATACCGATGCCTGGCCGGATTTGTTTGAACGGGTCATGGCGGCGGATATCCTGGTATTGGGCACCCCGATCTGGCTCGGGGAGCGCTCCTCGGTCTGTTCCCGGGTCATTGAGCGGCTCTACGCCCATTCCGGTGAAAAAAACGACAAAGGGCAATACCTGTATTACGGGAAGGTGGGCGGGACGGTCATTACCGGTAACGAAGACGGGGTCAAGCATTGTGCCATGGGCATCCTCTACGCGCTGCAGCATATTGGCTACAGCATTCCGCCTCAGGCCGATTGCGGCTGGCTTGGGGAAATCGGTCCGGGGCCGAGTTATCTGGACCCCGAATCCGGCGCAGCCGACCATGAATTTACCAATCGCAATACCACTTTTATGACGTACAACCTGCTCCACCTGGCACGGATGCTGAAGGACCAGGGCGGGTATCCGGCGTACGGAAATTCAAGGGCCGGGTGGGAATCCGGCGAGCGCTGGGGGTTTGAGAACCCCGAATACCGGGGGTGAGGTTGATATGGCGATTTGAAGATATGCCGATTTGAAAATTTGAAAATTGAAACCATGAGTAAATTATCTGAAGAAACGATTGCAGAGAAACTGAAAAGCCTGGAAGGTTGGGAATACACCGACAATTGCCTGGCTACCACCTTTGAGTTTAAAAACTTCAAGGAAGCCTTTACCCTGATGACCCGCATTGCATTTGAATGCGAGGAGCTGCAGCACCACCCGGACTGGACCAATGTGTACAACCAGTTGGAGATCCGGCTGAACACCCATGATGCAGGAGGGGTGACCGAAAAGGATTTCCAGTTGGCCGAAATTATTGAAAACCTGGTATCCGAGCAGCCCTGATCGCGGCAGCCGGGCGCTTCCCCCATCGTCCAGGCCCAGGTCCTGGCTTGCCCTCCCCTGCTCCCTGCGCTCCTTATGCCCTTGCCGAAAATGGGGGAATTGCTACATTTGTGGGATGAAATTTTAACCACCCATGGGAAGAGCCTTTGAATTCCGGAAAGCACGTAAAATGAAGCGTTGGGCAGCCATGTCCAAGGCGTTTACGCGAATCGGCAAAGACATCGTAATGGCCGTAAAAGAAGGCGGCCCGGATCCGGATGCCAACTCCCGGCTGCGGGCAGTGATCCAGAACGCCAAGGCGGTGAACATGCCCAAGGACAATATCGAGCGGGCCATCAAACGGGCCACCGACAAGTCCCAGGGCGACTACAAGGAAGTCCTCTTTGAAGGCTACGCGCCCCATGGCATCGCCATCCTGATCGAAACAGCCACGGACAACAACACGCGGACCGTGGCGAATATCCGCTCCTACTTCAACAAATGCAACGGCAGCCTGGGTACCTCCGGCTCCGTGGAATTCATGTTTGACCACACCTGCAACTTCCGGATCCCCGCAGAGGACATAGACCCGGAAGAACTGGAACTCGACATGATTGACTTCGGGGCGGAAGAGGTTTTTGTGGACGACGACGGCATCCTGATCTATGCGCCTTTTGAGAGTTTCGGCGCCATCCAGAAGGAGTTGGAATCCCGGGATATTGAAATCCTCTCCTCCGGTTTTGAACGCATCCCGCAGGTCACCAAGGAGTTATCCCCCGAAGAAGCCGAGGACGTGGAGAAACTCCTGGAAATGATCGAAGAAGACGACGACGTACAGAACGTCTACCACAGCATGCAGGAATAAAAAAACCCCCGTCTCCGGGGGTTTTTACTTATTAACACGTATTGAATTATTCGACCTCGTCTCCAGCAACGGTGAAGTTGCCTGCCAGTAGGGTGAAATCATCAATATTGACTACTCCGTCCCCATTCAGGTCGGATCCTTCATCATATCCGGGATCTCCTTCACCCAGGGCAAATGTTGCCGCCAGGAGTGTGAAGTCATCGATATTCACCACATTGTTCCCGTCGATATCCCCTGCCAGCAGCTGACCGGCGTCCACGGTGTTTGCCCCGGCTGCCAGCGTCACATTGACCACCCGTTGCAGGTACTTGCCCGTTTTCACGGCCACATTAAATGCACCTTCCGGGAGCCCCTGAACCAGCGCCGTACCCCCCGCGTCACCAGATGGGTTGAACGAATAGGCAGGTGTGGTCTGTCCGACTTCATAGAATTCTACCGTCAGATCGGCGGTGTGATCCGCACGGCCCTGCAGCGTATAGGTAATTGTCGCTTCGGCCGGCTGGAAATTCGGGTCGTACAACAATGTCACCACATTAGACGTCATACTCACCGGCTGGTCTACCGCGTACGGCTGTGTGGAGCTCACGGCGATCAATTGGTTGAGTCCCCCGTCGGGCCCGGCATCCGGGGAAGCCGTGGTCAGGAGGGTCACCGGGATGTCCAGCGTACCGCCGGCAGGTATCTGCCCGGAATACAGGGTCTTGCCGGTCATCGCTTCATTCGCATAATAGGTGGGGTCCGCCACGTTGAAGGGCGGATCTCCCGAAGCGATAAACAGGCGGGAATCCATCAGCAGCAGGGATACATAGTCCCCGGGCGTACCGGTAACCTGAGCCACCTGGTTCAGGTCATTGACGGTCGCAGGTCCGGCTCCAACTCCCGAAACAGCCAGCGAAGGCGCCACGGGAAGGACGTCGGCAAGTACCTGGGAACCGCCCAGGCTGCCGTCCTCATAGAGGGAGCCAACCAGGACAGAACCATCGCTATAGGTAATGGTTACCGTTGCCCCGATCAATTCATATCCGGAAACGGCACCTGCATTACCCGCGCCAGCCACACCCTGGATGCTGTTCGGGTCGATGTCCGTGGTAAACTCGAAGGATTCCCCGGGATCGAACTCCGAAAAGTTCAGCGTAATGATATCAAAACCGCCGTTCCTGGCCTGGCTGAAGGGATCCACACAAGGGTCCCCGGGAGCCGTAAACCCGGTGGCTGAAGCGCCCGAATTGGGAATCAGACAGCTCGAAGTGGCGTCACCGCCCGCTCCGACGGGATCAAAGACCATATCCGGGAGGATTCCCGTACTCAGGTCGATGCTCACAGCGGTAATCTGCAGGCCGCCCGTAGAGGTATTGGTTACCTGGAAGCTGTTGTTGGAATACGTACTCGCATCTACGCTGCCATCCGGGGTAATTTCTACCAGGGCAGAGGGGGCGATTACGCCATCCGGATCGTACTCAAGCACAATCACATTGGATGCCAGTCCCTGTTCCCCTGTCGGGGCCGTCTCAACCGCAATAAAGTGGTTGAGCCCGCCATCAGGCGTTCCGGAAGTTCCCGGCGTTTGCGTGAGTACGACAGGTACCTGCGCGTTGCCGGAACCGTCAAGGGTTACGGTATAGAGCTCCTTGATCATGGCTTCGTTCGCTTCAAACAGGTCGATGTCATAGCCTACTCCGGGATTCCCGGCATCGATATGCAGCCGAGCATCCACCCGCAACAGCGTAACGCTCGCATTCGGTGTACCGGAAATGGCTACGGTTTGGTTGGCCTCGGTAACCAGCCGGGGTTGGGCCGTGCCATTGACCAGCAGGGAGGGGGCCGCGAGACCCTGGCTCACCTGGTTTACCAGGGCGTCTGAACCGCCCATGGACCCTTCGTCAAAAAGGCTGGCAGTGTAAGTAACACCACTGGCAAAGGTGATGGTCACCGTGCTGCCGATCATCTCAAACCCGGACACCGAGCCGGCATCACCGGAACTCAGGTCGCCTTTGATGGTAGTCGGGTCCATATCCACCCCGAAGGAGAAAGCCTCCCCGGGATCGAAATCCGTAAAGGTCAGTACGAGTTCATCATAGCCCTCGTCATTGTCGACTCCGTTGTGGGGAGAGGCAAATACACTTTCGCAATCTGCGGCATCGGAACCTCCGTCCGCCGGGACGGTGATCCCCACATCCCCAACAGAAGCCGACCCTTCGGTCAGGCATTTTGCAGCGTTGTCACCTGCGGTACCAACCGGGTCATAGACAATATCCGGTAGGAAGCCGGTGAGTGTATTAATCGAAATACTGGTGATCATGTCATCCCCCGTATTTTGAATCAAATAGGAGTTGTTGCCAAAAGTGGAGGACCCCAGGCCGCCACCGGCATTCACCTGTACGAACGCCTCCGGGTTCCCAATGGGCTCGGCTGTCACGTTCCAGACAAAATCCACTGTCGAAGACAGGGCCGGGTCACAGCCGTCGGTAACCGTCACGGCCACATTGTACGGGCTGTTTTCCGAAGCTCCGGGCGTAACATCCGTATTCTGCGCAGACTGCGGGTTCGAAAGGGCCAGCGCGTTCCCGCTGTAGGCCGTCAGGTGGTTGAGTACCATCCGGTCGATCAGGTGGAAGCTCGATCGGGCGGAAACCAGGATGTTATAGGTCCCCGGGGTGTCAAAGCGCACATAGATCTGGTGCGCATCATTGTCACTGGTCTGGGTAGACCAGGTCCAGTTGGTGGTCCCACTGGAGTACACCTTGAACCAGCCGTTGCCGCTCGCTCCATTCGGAGTGCCTCCCGTACAGTCGTTCGAGGCATCGGCTCCTATCGGACAAACGATACTTCCGGTGCCTTTTTCCCCAAAGAAGGAATCCCCCTCGATCTTCAGCCAGGTGTCGTTGTGGTCTGTTGAGGCAGTCCCGTTGCCCACCTGGGAACGCCACCGGAAGCGGTAGGTCCCTGTGGTGGTGATTTCAACGGGGTATACGAGCAACCCGACGCCCTGGTTACTTAGGTTTTGGGAGCCCTCCCAGGAGATGAAATCGTTGCCGGTTGCCCCACCCGGGTCATTGACATTCGGTGCGGTATAATTGGAGGCATTCTTCCAATTGCCAGTAACCCCACCATTGTTTTCCGCTTCGATAACAACCAGGCCGCCGGATTCGATGAAGGCACCTGGCGTGCCGCTACCCGTTCCGTCCTGCAGCGCCCCGCTGATCAGCCCGGTGTTCGGGTCGATAGTTACATTGGGCGGAAGTCCTGTGGCCGAATATGTGAGTCCCGTACACGGGTCCGTATCGCTGGCCTGGATCGGGAAAGATACCACGTCCCCGTCCACGCCCTGTTGCGGGCCGGGATTGGTAACTACCGGTGGCAGGTTGGTAGGCACACCGCCCGTATCGAGGATTTCAATTGCCTTGATATTCGGGTTTTCCACCCCGTGGATAAACTCCAGGTTCAGTATTCCGTCCGTAACCGTTTGCGTATGGCTCACCATAAAGGCTCCGACAGCGCCATTTCGAGCAAATGGATCGATATCGTCAAACGCTGCCGGGACACTGCCCTCGACGGAAACATCGAAGACGCGCTGACCGGCAGCTGTTATCCCATTGAATATTTCTGCAAAATAAAGGCGTATTTCTACGGTGGTACCCGAAGGAACCGGGAATTCCCACTGCATTTCAGGTGCCGTATCCGCGTCATACCGCTCGGTTTCGAACAAGGAAGACGGCGTCCCTGACGGGAGGGAAGGGTCTGACATATCAATCGGGGCTGTATAGGCACTTCCCGATGTTTTTGCGAAGATAGAATTACCTGAGGAAATGGTTGCCAGATAAGCCGAATTGGCCGCGTCCCCAGCCTGGCCCTGGTCGCCTTCCCAATCCGGGTTCGGGGAATCCGTTGCCGGGGTCAGCGGTCCGCCGGTGTTGACCCGGTAGAGGACAGTAGCCTGTCCTTCGCCTGAAGTAAGGGCCACCGGGGAACTGGTAGTCCCGTCGTACTCAAATACCAGGGAAGCCACATCCCCGTCCGATGCGCCGGTATGCCCGACGATCACATCCAGGCTGCCGCCCGGGGGAATGAAGCGGAAGGCCAGGTCTGAAAATACCTGGTAATTCCCGCTGTCCGCACCAGTTAACTGGAATCCGGTTACAAGGATCCCCGTATTCCCGCCGGTATGACTTAAAGTGACCACGCTGGCCCCTCCAGTCTCAACGGTCAGGGCGGAAGCCACCGAAAGCTGGCCCGCTGTGAGCGCAGTCCCGGTAGGATTGTCCGTTCCGTAGAATTCCATGTTTTTCATCGTACCGCCACCGCCTTGCGTGTTGGAGCCGGCTGTCACGTGGATCCCGTCTCCTGACACGATGGCCTGTGTCCCGTGCCGCTCTGTGATCAGATCGGCGCGGGTGGTCCACGTACTCGTCGTGGGATTGAACGACTCGGTGGTTTTCACGGCATCATTGATATTATTGCCTTGCAGGTCCTGTTCGATCTCCCCGCCGATAACGTAGAGTTCGTTTTGGAAAACAGCTACGGAAGCCGCTGCCCGCGGTGTCGGCAGGTTCTGGCCGGCCGGTAAGGTGGACCAGGTGGAAGTGGTAAAGTCGTATACGTCCACCTCCGCGATCAGCGGGGCAAACGTACCCCCGGTACCGCCGGAGAGGCGACCACCCACCACATAGAGTTTATCGCCGATCACCTCCGCATGGAAGTGATCCCGTGCCCGCGGGGCATCATCCAGGGTGGTCCAGGCACCCGTTGCCGGGTCGAATTCGTCAAACCACGGGCCGTACTGGCCGTTATGGCCCAGTTTGTTCCCGGCGATGACGTAAAATTTATCGTTATAGACCACCAGGCCAGCAGAACCGCGCTTGCGGTCGGCCGGGATTTCCGGCCCCTGTATCCATTGGTCTGTTGCCGGGTTATACGCCCAAACGTAGTCCGCGGGGGCCTCATTCGGGAAGGAATTGGTCTTAAAGGCACCGATCACCCAGATCAGGCCATTGTACTCCGTGGCCTGGAAATGGTTGAAATCGGAAGGAGCCGAATTCGGGATGGTAGACCAGGTCTTTGCCTGGTAGTCGTATACATCCAGGTCGTCCGGGTTTTCCCGTCCGCCAAACAGGTAGAACTTATCCCCAGCCTGCACAAAGGAGGCCTCGTGGCGCGCCGTATAATTCTCGTCGTCCGTCTGGTCGGTCCATTCCAGGTTGGTCGGGGGCCCTGATGGGATAATCTCGATCCCTTTGATGCTCGGGTTCTGGACGCCCATAATGAAATTGATGTCCAGGTTCCCGTCGGAAACAGTAACCGGGAACGACTCAACGCCGGCCGTGGCCCAGCCGTAGGCTGCCGTCTGGTCGAAGTTTGTCAATACGGGGTTCCCCTCTATTTGAACATCAAAGACGCGGACTCCCGGGTCCTGGGCTCCCGTCCAAATTTCCGCAAACAGGAGGTTAACCGTATAATCGCCATTGGGCACCGGAAAATCCCATTGCATATTATCCGGGACCGCGAGCGTATTATAGCGTTCGGTCTGGAAAATGGCATCCGGGTAACCCGTGGAATTAGAAAAAGCTGCGGGGAGCGGGACGACCCCATAGGTCACATCCTCAGCCGCGGAATTCACGTAGGGCGAGGGCGTTCCAGTATTTGCCCCGACATTGGCATTGGCCACCGACTGGTCTTCGTCCCAGGTCTTCGGGTCCGCATCGCTGGAAGCCGTCACGGGCCCTCCCGCATTGACCCTGTAGAGCGCATCCCCTGTGACATTCGGGTCGGAAATGGTCCAATTGAAATTCTCAATCACATCCGGGCTTCCCGGTTTGGAAACCGTTACGGAAACCGCATACGGGCTTCCCGTAGCCGCACCTGTTGCAACCGTGCCGAAGAACAGGCCGGTAGTCGGTTCCAGGTCTACTCCCGGCGGCAAACCGGTAGCCGCATAGGTGAAATTCTCTCCCGGATCGCCGCCGCTGGCAACTACATTGAAGTTGATCAGATCGCCTTCAAAGTTGCTCTGGTTGGCAATCGGGTCTACGCTCACCGGTGGGGTAAAGTCCCCGCCCAGTCCGAGGATCTCAATCCCGTTTACCAGTGGGTTTTCCGTCACGTGCTCAAAGAGGATATTCAGCGTGCCGTCGGTAAGGTTCACCTGGTATTCGAGCATCCCCCCTACCTGGTGGCCAAAGGTTTGGACCAGATCCAGGTCGTTTTCCACAAGGTTACCCTCAATAGTAATATCAAAAACCCTTTGGCCCACGGCAGACGTCCCGCTATAGCCGTTCCCCATATAGAGTCGAACCAGGTATGCCTGGCCGCTGGGCAGGTCGATATCAAATTGCATTTCCGGCGCGGCTCCGGGATCCCACCGTTCATTGGCGAAAAGTGCCTGGGGCGCATACGCCGGCACAGATGCGTCCCGGCCGGTGATATTATGCGTCGAATGGTTTCCAGTATTCACAGACCAGGGATAGCCGTTCGAGTTACCGTTTTGGGGGCCTGTAGCCGTGATCCCCACCCAATCCGGGTTCGGGGCATCCGTGGCGGCGATCGTGGCACCATTGGCACGGATCCGCACTAAAGGAACAGGCTCGTCGGAAACCGTAACCGTAAAGGTCTGCTCCACGAAAAAGCTGTCCTGGTCGGTTGCCCGCACAGTGATATCCGACGTGGCTTCCGAAGCCGGGAAGGTGAGGTCGAGCTGGTTGCCGTTTATCGTGGCCCCGATAGCGCTATTCGTATTACCCGTCACGCTGTAGGTGAGGTTGCCGTCACCCCCGTCATCGCTGAAGTACTCGTCCAGGTCGAACGAGCTGGGCGATGCCCCGCTGAGTACGCTCAGGTTCGGGAGGGCTTGTTGGACAGTAGGCTGGCTGGACTGTACATAGACGTAGTCCCAGGTACCTTCTACCTCTTGTCCGGGCGTGTTGGAGGATCCGATCAATCCCACGGCAAGCGGCGTTCCCGCCTGCTGGATGGCCGTCAGGATGGAACCCTCGGCCGTAATCGTTCCCAGGGTCTGCATGGGCCCGCCGTCAATTTTATATTGCAGGCTTACTTCGCCTGTAGATGGTGTGACCACAAAGAACAGGGTCGCGGTATTACCGGGCCGGCTGCCCGATGGAATCGCCAGGTCGATGGGTGTTTGCTCTGAGTCTCCTATTTCCTGACGGGCCTGGAGCCCGTTTTGGTTGATTACGAATTTGATATAATTGCTCTGGGTCCCGTCGCCGATAAACAACCCGATCTCCCCGGCAGCAGGTGCAGATGAGCCGTACAGCTGGACCGGTGCATCAAAGTTGAAGAGGCGTCCCTCTACAGTAAAACTGCTCAGGGTCTGGTCTACTTCAACCCCGAACTGGAAGGCTTTTTCCTGGGTATTCGCACTGCCCAGGGCGGTTCCTTCGGTCATCTGCATGGTCATCGCCCCAACGGCACCCCCAAGTATGTCATTGTCATTCGGGCCAGCATCTACCACATCCAGCCAATTCAGATAATTCGGGTTCGCGTCCCCGTTGTTCATCATCCCGGTAAATCCTAGCCCTAAATAGCCCTTCAAATCCGGGTTGTCTGATAATAACTCATTGAGTACAGGCAGTGTGAACGCATCGGAACCGCCGTCCTCGGGGTCCCCCATCTGGAAAACATCGGTTGCATCCGGGATGCCGTCGTTGTCGTCATCTTCGTCCAACAGGTCGGAAACAAAAGGCGCACCCGCGACTTTATCGAAATCGTTCGGCTGGGAGGCACCGGTACAGTGGTCCGTTCCATTTGCAATTTCGTCGTCGTTGCTATAACCGTCGCCATCCGTATCGTCGGTGCCCACATAACCGTCATCGCCGGGAAACAGGCAGACAATAGTGGGTTGCGGTTCAAAAATCTTAATTGTACTGTTAAAGGTGGCCACCCATATCGTACCCGGAAAGGGGTCGGAGTCACCGTTACAAGTTATCCCCAGGGCATTCCCGCCCAGGTTGGATGCAAACTCTGAAAGGTCGAGTAAACTGCCATCCGGGTTGAGTTGTACCCGCCAGAGCCGTCCCTGGTTCCTGCCGGCAATCAAGTTGCCCACCATACTCTCGGAACCGGCGAATACCGTGGAGGTGTATTCATCTATCCCGTTGGTGTTGTTCCCCAAGGTGGTAACCAGAACATCGTCCGGGCCATCGGGGTTTGACACGGTCGGTCCGCGCCAGTCACCCTCGTCCGGGTTTGCCATGGCCGGAGGAACCGGTGGCCAGTTGGCCGGAAGCGCAATGCTCGCATCCGTGGTATATCCGGCGCCCCGGGAACCGTCCGGGTCGTAGATCAGCGTTCGGAAAACAGAAGTAGCCGGATTGTAGTTATTGGCTTCCGGATTGGTGAAAAGCCCTGCTCCTGTCGGGTTCGCGCGAACAGGTGTGGGATGCCCCCCGTAAAAGCTCCCGAAGGTATACGTCTGGATATTATCCGTCACCATGGTCAGGTGGTCTACGTTATCCACCTGCTCGCCACCAGAAGAGGAGGTACTCCCAGGCTCCCCGGGCAGATAATTGTTGGTTACCAGGGAATTGCCCAAGCCGTCCTTCAAACCTTCGTTCTCCGGAAAGCCACCCCAACCCCCGTTGGCGCCATTGTCGGTCACAAATACTTTACCGTCCTGGGTCACCACCAGGTCATAGGTATTCCGGAACCCCGGGGAAAATATCTGCACCGGGCCGCCGGATACCAGCATCGCCTGGTTCAGGCCGTCGTTGCCCCCCCATGGGTCGCCCACGTCAACACCCGTATAGCCCGCGGCATCCGGGTCCTCGGGCCCAACATTGGGCCGGGTCGGGTCGTCCAGTGTGGGGATGTCGTAGATGTAATCCCGTACGCCGTCATTCTGGATGGGCAAGGCCTCCAACATGGTGAGGTTTACCGATAGTACAGCAGCGGAAAGCGCGTACTCCGTGGTCCAGGCAAAATTGTCCGAAGGCCCGCCGGCATTCGCATGCCCCCCCTGGGAAACGATCAGGTAATCCGTACCGCCAATGGTCACAAACTCCAGGCCGTTTGTGGCGTGGTTCTCCTCGGATCGGGGCAGGCCGCGGACGATGTCTACTGCGTCCCAGGCACTACCATTCCAGGTAATCCGGGTGATAACACCCGAGTTCGTATCTAAGTCCTCATCCCCACCAGGTCCCCCAACGCGCGAATCGCTCGAGGTCACATAGATAACGGGGTTAGCAGGCGTTCCGGCAACCGTCAGACCCGTAGCCTCCCGGTTGTTGTTGCTATTGGAACTGCCATCGTCATCGTGGTTCGGAATATTCTTCACAAACAGCAATTCCTCGGAATCCGTCACGACGTAATCGTTGGATCCGTTTTGCTGGACGGTAAAAACATCGACCGTTCCATTCAAACTCAGGACATACAGTCTTCCATCAGGTCCGAACATCAGCGATGTCCCGGAATTGACGCCGCCATTGCCATTGAAATTCAAATCGCTCTGGCTAAACGACTGGGCCTGCAACTGCCCAGCCAACAAAAGGCTGACCAGAATTAAAGCAGCAGAGAAAAAGCGTGCCACGGACAGTCGCCCGGGACGAATATGTGGGGTGAAACTTAACATGATCGGTTCTTTTGTTTATTAATTAAGACTGGGATTAGTAGCGGTTGATTAAAATGGGCTCCTGGTAGCTGTTCCCGTCCGCATCCGTAGAGCGTACATAGTACATGCCCACCGGGAGATCCAGCACCTGCAGCTGATAGGTTCGCAGGTCCGAATCGCCTTCTGCCCGGACCACCCGGACCAGGCGGCCTGCCGTATCATAGATATGGAAGGTCTCCAGGCGTACCGGGGCATCGAAGGTGAGGGTTACCTCTTCGTCTGCGGGGTTCGGGCTGGATTTGACCGACGGGGCCACCTTGGAAGTGGACGTGTTGACCACGCTGAAATTGACCACCACGGTCGGGCCGCTGTTGGGGTTGGCCGTCAGGCTGTAATTCCCAACCGGGAATGGTTTGCCCTGGATATCTACACCGATATCCCCGAAGAGCGAATGCGGCGCCGCAGCTCCTTCACTCCGGGTCTCATTGATCGGTCCGGTGAGCTTGAAGAATACCCCATTGGGGTTCAGGCTCGCGTTGTAAATAACACTCAGGGGCGTATTTCCAATCGCGGACTTTTGGATGATCATGCCGTTCACCAGCTCAAAGAGGGGCGTATCCGTAGTAGCATCCACTACGATCAGGACGGCGTCATCCAGGCCACCTGAAACG
>CAXQQM010000133.1:0-2230 GCA_964226055.1 Robiginitalea sp.
CGGGCTCGTGAACGGGTCGCCCCTGAAACTCCTCAGCGGGTTTCCCCCCCCGGACTTCTATACCCTGAAGGAAGCCCATACCGACTGTCCCCTGGGGCTCGAGTGCTACAAGGAATTCGACGCCGGGCTGGAGCAGGCCCGGAAGACCGGAAAACCCATCCTGCTGGATTTTACAGGCTGGGCATGTGTAAATTGCCGTAAAATGGAGGAACAGGTCTGGAGCAATCCGGAAGTATTCCGCCTGCTGGACGAGGAATATATCCTGATATCCCTCTATGTGGACGACCGGGAGGAATTACCCGAATCCGAGCAGTTCGTCTTTCGCTTCGACAGCGGGAGGACCAAGCGGATCCGGACGGTGGGCGATCGCTGGAGCGCCTTCCAGACGGCCAATTTCGGGGCGGTATCCCAGCCCTATTACGTCCAGTTGTCGCCAGATTTGCACATCCTCAACCCGGCGATCCAGAATACGGATACCCAGACCTACCGGGACTGGCTGGTTTCGGGCCTCCGGGCACAGGAACAAGTAGCAGGAGCCCCCTGATCGCGGTTTACCGAAACTTTTTCAAATTTCAAGGGATTCCGATTATCTTTAATCGGTATAACTGACCCGATCCCATTGAAAATCCTTCGAAAACTTCTCAAATTCCTCCTGGCCGTACTGGTGGTATTGCTGGTAGCGGGCTTTTTCTTTGTCCAGCATCTGAAGCCGGAGTATTCCGGAACCGCGAAATTGCCTGGCCTGGCCGATTCGGTCCGGGTGGATTACGACGCCGTTGGCGTCCCGCACATTTTTGCCACTTCGGAAGCCGATGCCCTGCGGGCGCTTGGCTATGTCCACGCCCAGGACCGCCTCTGGCAGATGGAGCTTCTCCGGCGCGTGGGAAGGGGCGGGCTATCAGAAGTGTTCGGTTCGCGCACCCTGGAAACAGACCGGTTTTTCCTCACCCTTGGAATCGACGAATCGAGTCGGGAAACCGTGGCCAGCCTGGAAGCTGGAAGCCCGGCAGCGGAGCTCACACGCGCTTACCTGGAAGGCGTCAATGCCTTTATAGCGAATGGCCCGACACCAATTGAATACTACCTGACCGGGCTCGAGAAAACGCCTTTTACGATGGTGGATGTATACAACACCATCGGGTACATGGCATTTAGCTTTGCCATGGCGCACAAAACAGACCCCTTCCTGACCGGGGTAGGGGAAAAGCTGGGCGGGGAGTACCTCCTGGAATTGCTTGAAACCCCCGGGGCCTCCACCACCCGCATCCCGGTATACGATTCCCGGGATACTGTAAAAAGGGATTCAACAAATACGCTGGCCTTTTCGGTAGGCGGAGATATCCGCCGCCTCCTGGAACCCCTGCCATTGCCCATGCTGGAAGGCAGTAATTCCTGGGTGATTGCGGGCCAGCGCACCAAGAGCGGAAAGGTTTTGTTTGCCAACGACCCGCATATGGGTTTTTCGCAGCCCTCCGTTTGGTATGAAGCCCATATTTCGATGTCGGACTACGAGAAATACGGGTACCACATGGCTGGTTTACCCTTCCCGCTATTAGGGCACAACCGGGAGGTCGCCTACGGGATGACCATGTTTGAAAACGACGACATCGACTTCTACAGGGAAACCACCGACCCTGCGGACAGTATGCGATATGAGCGCAACGACGGCTGGCACCAGTTCCGGCGGGTACACAAATCCATCGCCGTTAAGGATGGGGATTCCGTTGCCTTTTCTTATTTACGATCCGACCTGGGCCCCGTAATAAACGGGGTGATCGACGCCCTGGGGGAGCAGCCCCCGGTCTCGATGACGTGGACCTACACCCAGGGGGAAAACCGTTTGCTGGAAGCCCTGTACGGCATCAGCCACGCCTCCGATATGTCGAGTTTTGAGCAGGCGGTACGCCTCATCCATGCCCCGGGCCTGAATGTCATGTACGGGGATGCCCATGGCAATATCGCCTGGTGGGCGGCGGCGCGCCTATATCGGCTGCCGGATACGGTCGAAACGAAGACCCTCCTGGATGGCGCTTCTGCAGGCCCAGGGTACAGCCGCCCGGTGGAATTCAGGGACAACCCAAAGGCCGTCAACCCGCCCTGGGGATATGTCTATTCGGCAAACAACCAGCCGGACAGTACGGGGGCCGGTATCATCCCGGGTTATTATCTGCCGGAAAACCGCGCCAAACGCATTGAGGCCTTGCTGGATTCCAGAACCGACTGGGATGCA
>CAXQQM010000134.1:0-10796 GCA_964226055.1 Robiginitalea sp.
CGGGAAAGTTATTAATGTATGGAGATCGATTTATGGTTTCTACTTTTGGGGATATTGGTTCTTATGGTGATTGGAGCACTGCTCGGTAATTACTGGCGTGGCCTCAAAGTGAGCACCATTCATGGCAGACTGGAGGAGGAAATTAAGCACCTGAATCGTAGAATTGAGGAATCCTCTATCTTACTTTCGGAGCAGAAGGAAACGATCCGTTTAGGAGACGAAAAACGTTTTGAGCTTGGACGCCAACTGGCTACAACCGAAAGCGAACTGAGGGAAGCCAGGCAAAAATTTGAAAGTCAAAAAGCAGAACTCGAGAACCTTGAATCCAGATTCGTTAAGGAATTCCAGCTAGTTGCGGGGAAGTTACTGGAATCCACCGGCCAGAAGCTGAACGAAAAAAATAAGGAGACCATCGATGGGCTGCTCAAACCCCTTAAGGAAAATATCAAACATTTTGAGGAAAAGGTAGACTTAACCCACAAGGATAGCATCCGTCAGCATACCTCGCTTAAGGAACAATTGAAATTTCTACGGGATCAGAATTTAAAAATTACCCGGGAAGCGGAAAATCTTACCAGGGCACTTCGGGGAGATACAAAAATGCAGGGAAACTGGGGGGAGCTAATTCTGGAGCGTGTACTCGAAAAATCAGGTCTGGAAAAGGATATCGCCTATTCCCGTGAACAGAGCCATACGCAAGACGACGGTAGCCGCTTGCGTCCCGATGTTGTCGTGAACCTGCCGAATGGCAGTAAAATGGTTGTGGATTCTAAAGTTTCTCTCTCGGCCTACAACGATTATGTGAATGCCGAAGAGGAAGACCGCCCAGGCCATTTGAAGAGGCACGTGGTCTCCGTAAACAAACATGTCGATCAGCTGGCTTCCAAAAAATACGAGGACCTGCATGAGATGGAGAGTCCGGACTTTGTGCTGCTCTTTATCCCGATAGAAACCGCTTTCTCGGCAGCGTTAAACGCAGACCCGGAACTTTGGGTTAAGGCTTTTGACAAAAACATTGTGGTGGTGACCCCGTCGACCCTGCTTGCCACCTTACGGACCGTGAGTAGTTTGTGGGACAATGAAAAGCAACGGCAGAACGCCATTGAAATCGCGCGGCAGGCCGGAAATCTGTATGACAAGTTCGTGGGATTTGTGGATGACCTCAAAGAAGTAGGCCGGAAAATGGATTTAGCCAAAAAGGACTATGAAGGCGCAATGAACAAACTGGTTGAAGGCAAAGGGGACATCATTCGCCGAACGGAACGGCTCAAAACTCTAGGCGCAAAAGCAAAAAAATCCATCCCTGAGCCGCTTCTGAGGCGTGCCAGAGAGGCTGCTGAAGATGCCGAACTGGAACTGGAAGACCCCACTGAACCAAAACCGAAATCGTGAAAAAAGCCCTTTTTGCCAGCCTGGCAGTTATTTTCCTGGTATTCGCGGCTATATACGCCGTCATTTACTACGTGCCCTACAGCGAAGGGGTGCGTTCCGGGGAACTCATCAAGATCAGCCGGAAAGGCATGTTGATCAAGACCTGGGAAGGGCAGATCAGCCAGGGTATTTCGGGAGCACAGATTTTTTCCTTCTCCGTGCTGGACAAGGAATCAGAAGTCATCCGGAATTTGGAAGAATACCAGGGGGAATACGTCAAACTCTATTATACGGAGCGTTACGCCACCTTCCCGTGGCTGGGGGACACCAAGTACTTCATCACCCGGGTGGAACCGGACGAATCACCACATTTCAGGCGGTAGGCCGGCTGCGGCCTCCTCGTCGAGGATCCAGATCAACCGCCCATCCCCGGGCGCTACCCGGCCTGCAGGATACTGGTTATCGGGCCCCTGCTGCCCGACGATTTCAGCCACGCGTCCCGCCTTGGCCGCCCCGGTTACAAGGAATACGACGCGTGCTGCATTGTTGATGATTCCACCTGTCAGGGTTACCCGCTGCTGGCCTGTTTCCGGGTGGTTGGCAACTTCGCAAATCTCCGGGGAATCCCATAAGTGGGATTCGTGCGGAAACACGGAAGCGGTATGCCCGTCATCCCCCATCCCGAGTATTACCAGGTCAAATCGCGGCAATCCATTTTCGGAAGGGAGCTGTTTTTTCAGGAGGTCTGCATAGCGCCGGGCCTCGGATTCCGGGTCCGCTTCCCCCCGGATACGGTGGATATGCTCATCCGGTATGGGCAACGGGTCGAAAAGGTGCTCCCGGGTCATCCGGAAATTGCTCTGCGGGTCGTCCGGGGGGACGCAACGTTCATCGCCCCAATAAAACTCCAGCTCTTTCCATGGCAGCCGGAACCAGTAGTCCTCCGCCAGGGTATCGAAAAGAATTTCCGGGGTGCTCCCTCCCGACAGGGCCAGGTGCTCCATACTGCCTTCCCGGGCCCATTCCGACAGTTGTTCGGCAAGGGCCTCTGCGGCCTCTTGTTTTCCAGGGTAAACCTGTATTTCCATAGCTCGTAATTAACTGATGACACAAAATCCGGGGTCGTCCGTCAGGTGGGCACCCGGGTTCCGCCACCCATAGGGCCCCTCTATCAGGTCGTCTGCGTTTTTCGGGCCCCAGACCCCTGCCGAATAGCCGTAGGTCACTACGTCCCCGGCTTCCGACCAGTATTTCAGAATCGGATCCACAAACTCCCAGGCGGCTTCTACCTCATCGGCCCGTGCATAAAGGGTCGCATCCCCCTGCATGGCATCCAGCAGGAGCCGCTCGTAAGCAGTCATGATGTTTTGGTCGGCCAGGTCCGAGTAGTAGAAATCCAGGTTGGCCCTTTCTACCTGGAACCCCTGCCCGGGCACCTTCACCCCGAATTTAATGAGGATTCCCTCGTTGGGCTGGATCCGGATGATCAGCTTGTTGTCCTTGCTGTCCATGCCGATATCCCGGAAGATTTGATGGTGGGGTGATTTAAAATGGATCACCACTTCGGTGACCTTGGTGGGCATCCTCTTGGCGGTACGCACATAAAACGGAACTTCCGCCCAACGCCAGTTGTCCACGTAAAATTTCAGGGCGGCATAGGTCTCCGTGGTGGAGTCCGGGTCCACATCCGCTTCTTCCCGATACCCCGGTACCACCTCCCCGTCGATCTCCCCGGCCAGGTATTGTCCGCGGATGGTGTGCTCGTAAAGCGTTTCCGGATCACGCATGATGCGCAGGGATTTCAGGGCTTTTACTTTTTCGTTCCGGATGGCCTCCGCCTCGGGCCCGATCGGGGGCTCCATGACCACGAGGGAAATGATCTGCAGCAGGTGGTTCTGGAACATGTCGCGCAGGGCGCCGGCCGAATCATAATAGCCGCCGCGCTTCCCCACCCCGACACTCTCCGCGTTGGTGATCTCCACATGCCGGATATAATTGCGGTTCCAGAGCGGTTCAAAGATGCTGTTCGAAAAGCGGGTTACCAACAGGTTCTGGACCGTTTCCTTGCCCAGGTAATGGTCGATGCGGTAAATCTGGGATTCCTGAAAGTAGCGCTGCAGACCTTTGTTGAGGCTCCTGGCGCTCTCCAGGTCGTAACCAAAAGGCTTTTCAACGATTAACCTGCGCGTGCCCGACTCCTCGGCCGACAGGTCCTGGGCGTGCAGGCGGGAGGCGATCGTCTCGTAGATTCGCGGCGGGACGGACAGGTAGAAGATCATGTTTCCCGGGGTCCCCGAGGCCTGATTGAGTTCCGCGATCCGATCCCGCAAGCCGGAGTAATCCTCCTCGTAACTCTCCAGGTCGTAATAGTGCAGCAGTTTTGCAAATTCTTTCCGGTGGCCGTGGTTGCCCACGGTTTCCGGGATATGTGGATTGTCCAGCACGACCTTTTTGCGGAAGGCTTCATCGTCCATATCGCTCCGGCTTACCCCCAGGACGGCAAAGGATTCCGGGAGGTGCCCGCCCTGGAACAGGTTCATCAGGGATGGGATAAGTTTCCGCTCGGTCAGGTCGCCGGAGGCCCCGAAGATGATCAGCAATTGTCCGTCGATGGCATTCATGGATTGATTATTTGCCCTATTTTTGAGGGAAAGACGAATATACGTCGAAAATTGGCTGCGTAAAAGACGGAACAGCCGGGCGGTAAAAGAATGGTAAAAAGATTATCTATGCAAGTGAAAAACCAGTATGCATTCGGATTGGTCGGCCTCGGGGTCATGGGCAGGAACTTTATCCTCAACGTGGCGGAAAAGGGCTTTACAGCCCTGGGCTACGACCTGGATCCCGGTCAGGTGGAAGCGCTGAAGCGCGAAGGAGGGAACCTGGACCGGGTCAATGCGACCGATTCGCTGGAGGCCTTTGTACAGGGACTGGAAACCCCCAGGAAAATCATGCTCCTGGTCCCGGCCGGACCCATCGTGGATTCGGTAATCGAAGAGTTACTGCCCCTGGTATCCCCCGGGGACCTGATCATCGACGGCGGAAACTCCTTTTTCCGGGATACGGACCGGCGGGAGGCCTACCTGAAGGAACGGGGAATCCATTTTTTCGGGGCCGGGGTTTCCGGCGGGGCCGAAGGGGCCCGGCGGGGTCCCAGCCTGATGCCCGGCGGGGACCGGGATGCCTACCGGGAAGTAAAGCCGATTTTCGAAGCCGTGGCCGCGAAGTTCGAGGGGGCGCCCTGCGTGGCCTACCTGGGGCCGAAATCGGCCGGCAACTATGTGAAGATGGTCCACAACGGGATCGAATACGGGCTCATGCAACTCACCTCCGAGGCCTACGACTTGTTACGCCGGGCCGGCGGGATGGGCAATGCAGAAATCCAGGAGGTCTTTGCCCGTTGGAACCGCGGCCGCCTGCAGTCGTTCCTGGTGGAAATATCCTCTGAGATCCTCGGCAGGAAGGATGACCTGGGTTCCGGCGACCTGATCGACAAGGTACGCGACCAGGGGAAGCAAAAGGGAACCGGTAAATGGACCTCCCAGAATGCCATGGACCTGGGTATCCCCGTGCCCACCATCGACATTGCCGTCAGCATGCGGGCTATCTCCGCTTTTAAAGAAGACCGGGAGCGGGCAGATGGCTTATTCGACCGGCCCGGAGCCGGAGCCGTCGATTCAGGTGAGCTGATAGCCGATTGCGAAGCAGCCCTGTATTTCAGTTTCCTGCTCACCTACGCCCAGGGACTTCACCAGCTGGCCGAGGCTTCTGAAACTTATGGGTACGAACTGGACCTGGCAACCGTAGCGCGGATTTGGCGGGCGGGCTGCATCATCCGCGCGGCCCTGCTGGAGGACATCGCTTCGGCATACGAAGATACCCCCGGACTCGTCAACCTCGTTTTCTCCGAGAATTTCCGGGAACCCCTGCAAAAGGCGGCAGCCCCTGCCCGCAGGATCGTATCCCTGGGGGTGTCAGCCGGTATCCCGGTACCCGGCCTGGCGAGCGCCCTCTCCTATTTTGACTCCTATACCACCGGACGCCTGCCGATGAACCTCGTCCAGGCCCAGCGCGACTATTTCGGGTCGCACACCTACCAGCGCACGGATCGGGAAGGGACCTTCCACACGGATTGGGACGCATAGGGCCCTGCAGGGAGAACCTCCCGTGAGGTCCTGCGCGCAGAACTTCCTGAAGCAGTCGGGCCTCTAATGGCCGGGGCTTAGAATTGAAACACCCTGCTCAGGTTGAAGCCGAAATAAATAATCCCCTCGGACCAATCTCCCACCGCGTTTCCGAGGAAACCGCTTTCAAAAGTTGGCTGGGCGTTTGTGAAATGCAGCTGGAAGACGTGCCCGCCCGTTTCAATGTCCACCCCAATAGACAAGGGGTTTACGAAGGGCGAACCGGAGGCCCGGTTCAGGTGCCAGCCGTAATCGACGTTGAGACTCCAGTGTTTCCCGATTTTATAGCGCCCCCCCATACCCAGGGCCCACTGGGAATTTTCCTGAGGGGCGTAATCCACATATCCTTCGTGGAAATACGTGGGCATCAGTTGGAGCGAAAGCCGTTCGTTGAATTTCCTTGATATCAGCAATTGCTGCGTAAAGGATACCCGGTCCGAAAAATCGACGGGGATGGTCAGCAGGTCTTCATCCAGCTGCGTATTGATCGCCAGTTGGCTGTATCCCACTACCGTTACCGGGACCCCTGCCTGTTGCTGCAGCATCCGGTATTTCAGGGAAAGGTCATAGGTCTTGTTAAAGGAGCTCCGGGAAACCGAAACGTTGAACCCATCGGATATCCCGTAGAGGAAATGCAGGCGGGTATTGGCAAAATCCAGGCCGAAAAAATCGTCAAATCCGTTGCTGATACTCCCGAACCGGTGGGATACTACAAAGTAAAACTCCCGTTTGGAGAGGAGTTTAGTGGATTCGAAGTTGACGATTTTAAGGCCTTTAAAAGCGGCCTCTCCGAGTTGGGTGGTGTCTTCCTTGTCGATGGCGGCCAGCAGGTCGTCCTGTCCGTTGACCCCGAGATGCAAGGCGCAAGCCAGGCACAAAAGGCTGATTGATTTTTTCATAGCGGTTGTTTTAAGGAGCCGGCCCTCAGGACCCGGGGGCCATACGGAAACCGGCCTTTTTTACGTTAAACATACTAAATAATTCAATGGGGCTCTGGTTTCCCCGCCCGGTCAACTGGTGGGAAATCCAGGACTGAGAAGCAACCAATAGTACATTCGGGCGTCTTTTTGATAGGAATAACAGATTCGCAGGTAACTGACTATGAATAATTTAGTATGAAAATGCGAACAACCAATCTCAAGACGCTATGAAAAAAATGAAAATAATCCTGGGGGTGATATCGCTGGTTGCAGTGGTATCCTGTTCCAAGGGCGGGGATTCCGACCCTGTAAACGACCCGCCCGTAAACAACCCGGGCAACGGCTCCGGCGATGATTCCGGGGATGGTTCCGGGGATGGTTCCGGGTCCGACCCGGTGTCCTACCAGGCAGACATTGCACCCATTATGAGTTCAAGCTGTACAAACTGCCACGGCGACCCGCCTACCCAGGCCGCCCCGATGTCCCTGGTGACGCTCGCCCAGGTGCGAAGTGCGGTAGAAGACCGGGGACTGATCTCCCGGATCAACAGTACGTCCAACCCCATGCCGCCTGACGGCCGATTGCCCCAGGCAACCCGAGACCTGATTCAGGCCTGGGTAGACCAAGGATTCCCGGAATGAAAAAACTGCTCCTGCTTTGTTGCCTGCTCTATCTCGGTGCACCTGCTATACAAGCACAGGGGCTGTGGGCTACCCAAACGGGCCAAGTCCGGATCAATGCTTCCACCCCCCTGGAGGATATCGATGCCACAAACGACCGGGTCAATGCCATCCTCCGCCCCGGGGACGGGGCCTTTGCCGTGGTCATGTTGGTCCCGGAATTTCAGTTCCGGCGGAAGTTAATGCAGGAACACTTCAACGAAAACTACATGGAGTCGGATAAGTTCCCAAAAGCGACCTTCAGCGGGGAGATGTCTGGCCATGCCGATATGGCCCCCGGGGAATCCCGAAAGTGCCAGGTAAGCGGAACACTCACGGTGCACGGGGTGGCCCGGGAGCGCGTGGTGGATGCGGAAGTGCGCCGCACGGCCAACGGGTGGCGGATCCTTTCGGAATTCACAGTCCGCACGGCCGACCACGACATCGACATCCCAAAAATCGTCTTCACCAAAATTGCCGAAGAGGTGGCGGTATCCCTGGATTTTGACCTGGAGCCCGAAAAGGTTTCCGGCGGCCGGAAATAAGGCTCGTTTACTTGCTCAGGTACATTTTCCGGCGGGAATACAGGTTGTAGAACTCGTCGTCCTTGAGGCTTTCGATAAACAGGATGCTCTCGCCCGTACTCTTCATCTCCGGCCCCAGGTTCTTGTTGACATTGGGGAATTTGTTGAAGCTGAACACGGGTTGCTTGATGGCAAAGCCCTCCAGTTTCGGGTTAAACGTAAAGTCCTTCAACTTGTTTTTCCCCAACATAATCCGCGTGGCGTAGTTCACATAGGGTTCCCCATAGGCCTTGGCAATAAAGGGCACTGTACGGGACGCCCGGGGGTTTGCCTCGATGATGTACACCATGTCGTCCTTGATGGCGAACTGGATGTTGATCAGGCCGACGGTATTCAGCGCCAGGGCAATCTTGCGGGTATGGTCCTTGATCTGTTGCATCACGAATTCCCCGAGGTTAAAAGGTGGCAAGGTGGCATTTGAATCGCCGGAGTGGATCCCGCAGGGCTCGATGTGTTCCATGATCCCGATGATGTAGACATCCTCCCCGTCGCAAATGGCATCCGCCTCGGCCTCGATAGCCCCGTCCAGGTAGTGGTCGAGCAACAGCTTGTTGTTTGGGATCTTCCGGAGCAGGTCCACCACATGTGCTTCGAGCTCCTCCTTGTTGATTACGATCTTCATCCCCTGGCCGCCCAGGACATAGGAAGGCCGCACGAGCAATGGGAATTTGAGTTCGTCGGCGAGTTGCAGCGCCTCGTCCGCGCTTTCCGCCACCCCGAACTGCGGATAGGGAATATCGTTGTCCTTGAGCAGGCGGGAGAAACTCCCCCGGTCTTCGGCCAGGTCCAGGGAAGCAAAGCTGGTACCCATGATACGGATGCCGTATTTATCGAGCTTTTCCGCCAGTTTCAGGGCGGTTTGCCCGCCGAGCTGCACAATGACCCCTTCGGGTTTCTCATGCAGGATAATGTCGTAGATGTGCTCCCAGAAGACCGGCTCGAAATACAGCTTGTCGGCCGTGTCAAAGTCCGTGGAAACGGTTTCCGGGTTGCAGTTGATCATGATGGTCTCGTAATCGCATTCCGCAGCGGCCAGGACCCCGTGCACACAGCAATAGTCAAACTCGATCCCCTGTCCGATCCGGTTGGGGCCCGAACCGAGCACCACAATCTTCTTCCGGTCCGTAACCTCGCTGTCATTGGCCACATACCGCGTCCCGTCGGCTGTTTCGATCTCTTCCTCGAAAGTGGAGTAGTAATAGGGCGTTACCGCCTGGAATTCAGCGGCACAGGTGTCTACCAGCTTGTAGACCCGCTTGATGTCCAGCGCCATCCGCTTGGCGTGCACCTCGCTTTCCCAGCAATCGAGCATGTGGGCGATCTGCCGGTCGGCAAACCCCTTTTGTTTCGCCTCCAGCAGCAGCGCCTTGGGCAGCGTCTCCACCGTATAATTCCCGATTTCCTTTTCCAGTTCATAGAGCTCCTCGTACTGTTTCAGGTACCACATGTCGATCTTGGTGATCTCGTGGATACGGCTAAGTGGTATGCCCAACTGGATGGCGTCGTAAATCACAAATACCCGGTCCCAGCTGGGATGGGTGAGCTTGTCGATGATCTTGTCGTAATCCCGGTACCCCTTGCCGTCGGCACCGAGCCCGTTCCGCTTGAGTTCCAGGGACTGGGTTGCCTTGTGCAGGGCTTCCTGGAAGGAACGGCCAATGCCCATAACCTCCCCTACTGCCTTCATCTGCAGGCCAAGCGTCCGGTCGGCGCCCTCGAACTTGTCGAAATTCCACCGGGGGATCTTAACGATCACATAGTCGAGGGTCGGCTCAAACAGGGCCGAGGTGGACTGGGTGATCTGGTTGTCCAGCTCGTCCAGGTGGTAGCCGATAGCCAGTTTGGCAGCTACCTTGGCAATGGGATAACCCGTTGCCTTGGAAGCCAGGGCCGAAGACCGGGATACCCGCGGGTTGATCTCAATGGCGATAATATCTTCTTTCTCGTCCGGGCTCACCGCGAATTGCACATTGCATCCGCCCGCAAAGTCCCCGATGCTGCGCATCATGTGGATGGCCATGTCCCGCATCCGTTGAAAAGTACGGTCCGAAAGCGTCATGGCAGGGGCCACCGTAATGGAATCGCCCGTGTGGATACCCATCGGATCCATGTTTTCGATGGTACAGATAATGACCACGTTGTCGTTCTTGTCGCGGAGCAATTCCAGCTCGTATTCCTTCCAGCCCATCATCGCCTTGTCGATCATCACCTCGTGGATGGGGGAAGTCTCCAGCCCGATGCTCAAAAGGTTATCGAAGTCCTCCGGCTTGTAAACGATGGAGGCCCCTGCACCGCCCAGCGTATAACTCGCCCGGATGACCAGGGGAAAACCGAATTCCTGGGCAATTTCCTTACCCTGCAGGAAGGAAGTGGCTGTGGCCTGTGGTGCCATGGCTCCCCCGATCCGGCTCATCAGGTCCCGGAATTTCTCCCGGTCTTCCGTGATGTTGATCGCATCGATATCCACGCCGATGATCTCGATGCCGAAATCCTCCCATATCCCTTTGTCCCCGGCCTCGATACACAGGTTCAGGGCTGTCTGGCCGCCCATGGTGGGCAGGACCGCGTCGATCTCCGGGTGTTTTTTCAGCACCTCCAGGATGGACTTGGTCGTCAGGGGCAGCAGGTAGACGTGGTCGGCCATGGACGGGTCCGTCATGATGGTGGCCGGGTTACTGTTGATCAGGACGGTTTTAATCCCGTCTTCCCGCAGCGACCGCAGGGCCTGGGAACCGGAGTAATCGAACTCGCAGGCCTGGCCGATAATGATAGGGCCAGAACCGATAATCAACAGGGTTTCTAGATCTTTTCTTTTGGGCATGGGTAAGCGAACTTTTTGGAGTTAGTGGACAAAAAAAAGGTGCTACTTTCAAAAGTAACACCTTCAGATTTTATGATTGGGTATACCATTATTTTTTATGCCGTGGCTCAGAGGATACGCTCAGTTTTTTACGTCCTTTTGATCTTCTGCGGGCCAGCACTTTCCGACCGTTGGCAGAAGCCATGCGCTCGCGAAAGCCGTGTTTGTTTTTCCTTTTCCTTTTGGAAGGCTGAAATGTTCTTTTCATCTTGAATCTT
>CAXQQM010000135.1:0-11274 GCA_964226055.1 Robiginitalea sp.
GAAGAGGAAAAAACGCTGGAACCCGGTTTCTGGGACGACCCGGTAACCGCCCAGGAGTTTATGAAACGCCTGGATACGCTCAAAGGATGGGTGGAGGAATTCGAAACAGCCGAATCGCTCCTTTCCGACCTGGAAGTGATGGTGGAATTCCACGAGGCGGGTGAAGTGGCGGATGAAGAAGTCGCCCGGCACCTCAAACAGGCAACCGACGCCATTGAAAAACTGGAGTTCCGCAACATGCTGTCCGACGAGGGGGACGACCTCACGGCGGTACTGCAAATCACAGCCGGTGCCGGCGGGACCGAAAGCTGCGACTGGGCATCCATGCTGATGCGTATGTACATGATGTGGTCCGAGAAAAACGGCTACAAAGTCCGCGAGCTCAACTATCAGGAGGGCGACGTGGCCGGGATTAAAACCGTCACCCTCGAAATCGAGGGGCCGTATGCCTTTGGCTGGCTCAAGGGCGAAAATGGGGTGCACCGCCTGGTCCGCATCTCCCCTTTTGACAGCAATGCCAAACGCCATACCTCCTTTGCTTCAGTATACGTCTACCCCCTTGCGGACGACAGTATCGAGATCGAGATCAACCCGGCCGATATCGAAATCACAACGGCCCGGTCCAGTGGGGCCGGCGGTCAAAATGTCAACAAGGTGGAGACCAAGGTCCAACTCGTCCACAAGCCTACAGGGATCCAGATTTCCTGTTCGGACTCCCGAAGCCAGCACGACAACCGCGCGACTGCCCTGAAAATGCTGAAATCGCAGCTCTACGAGATCGAGCTTCGCAAAAAGCAGGAAGCCCGCGAGGCCATCGAATCGTCCAAGATGAAGATTGAATGGGGCTCTCAAATCCGCAACTATGTCATGCACCCTTACAAACTGGTCAAGGACGTGCGTACCGGGGAGGAGACCGGGAATGTAGATGCGGTTATGGACGGGGAGATCAACGATTTCCTGAAGGCGTTTTTGATGATGACCGGGCAGGAAAATTCCGCCTGAATCCCGTAGAAACCCTTAGAATACATCGACATGTACACCATCTACCACAACCCCCGATGCCGGAAATCCCGGGAAGGCCTGGCCATCCTGGAAGCATCCGGAAAACCCTATGAAATTGTCCGTTACCTGGATGACCCGCCTTCCGAGGCAACCCTGCGGGAGTTGCTCGACAAACTCGGCATACCCGCACAGTCCCTGATCCGGACCGGGGAAGCTGTCTGGAAGGCGTCGTATAAAGGAAAAAAACTAAGCGAAGATGAACTGATCGCCGCCATGTCCGAGCACCCGAAGCTCATTGAGCGGCCCATTGTTGCCAGCGAATCGAAAGCTGTCCTGGGCCGACCACCCGAGGCCATTCAGAAATTCCTTACTCTCTGATTCCCAGTTTGTTTAATCGACTTCTGGGTTTTAACAAACATTTAACCAAAAGCAGTTAAACCCTGCACTCTGTAAACTATCTAAAGAAGCGACACATGAGAACGCGTGTATTACTGACATTCCTGTTACTCGGAGGGCTGATCGCAGCCGAAGCCCAATACGGTTACGGTTCGAACCCCTATTACGGCGGACGGCGACGCAATGTCGTCCCGCAGGCAGAAGCTCCCCCCAAGGAAGTGGAGCCCAAAACCGCCGAGGAACTGGTCTCGGAAGAAATGCCTGAAATCATCCAGGCTGTGGGCCTGAATGACTTTGAAGCTGCCGTGGTTTCCTCCATCCTCACGAAATATGTGCAGAAACGGATGGAATTGCGGATCCTGGAACTCTCCCCGGAAGCGACCCGGGAGGCCTTGGAACGGCTGGGTATCGAACAGCGGAAAGAGCTCGAAGAAGGGCTCCCGCAGGACAAATACCAGGCGATGATCGAATTGGAAGAAAGCCGGTATAACACGAAAAAGTTCAAAAAGAAAAAGAAAAAACGAAAGAAGAAAACCTAGAACTACATGAGAAATTTCCTAGTCCTGCTCATTGCAGCAATTTCCCTGAACCTGCAGGCTCAACGACCCCAGGGTCCGGGAGAAAAAAGCATCACCTTAACCGGTACGGTACTGGATCAGGACACAGGAAGACCCCTGGAGTATGCTACACTTGTCCTTCAAAAAGTGGGCGACCCATCGAGCGTCACCGGCGGGATAACCGACATCGACGGGAAGTTCAATGTCTCCGCCGAACCTGGACGATACAATATCCGGGTGGAATACATCTCCTACCTCCCCTACACCCTGGACAACCAGCTATTGAGACAATCCCGGGACCTCGGTGAAATCCGCATGGCGATCAACGCCCAGGAGCTGGATGCCGTGGAGGTCATCGGGGAACGCACCACCGTGGAAGTCCGGCTGGACAAGAAAATCTACAATATAGGGAAAGACCTCACCAACAGCGGGGCCACTATCTCCGACGCCCTGAACAACGTCCCCTCGGTTACTGTGGACGTAGAAGGTGCTATAAGCCTCCGGGGGAATGAAAACGTCCGGATTCTGATCAACGGTAAACCTTCGGCCCTGGCCGGATTTGGTTCCACCGAGGCGCTGCAGCAATTGCCTGCCGACGCCATTGAGCGCGTTGAGGTAATCACCAGCCCCTCTGCACGATACGATGCGGAAGGGACCGCCGGGATTTTGAACATCGTGCTCAGGAAGGAAAAAACCCTGGGCTTTAACGGCTCGGTTAATACTTATATCGGTGTTCCCGTGAATTCCGGCATAACCGCCAACGGGAACATCCGTACCGACGCCTTCAACCTGTTCAGCACGCTGGGCTACCGTTACCGGGATGCGCCTGGTAATGGGTATTTCGACAACTCCTACACCTCCGGATCCTTTGACCGGGTCATCGAGGACCGGGATATCAACCGATTGAACAGAGGGCTCAACTGGAATATCGGGATGGAATACTTCCTCAACGACCAGTCCAGCCTGACCGGGAGTTTCTTCTACAGGCTGGGGAATGACGACGACCAGACGGACAACAATACCACGCGTTTTGTCGGATCGGAAATCGACAGCCGGACGCTGCGCCAGGAACTCGAGTCCGAGGACGACCGGAGCTATCAGTGGTCGCTCAATTACACCAATAACTTTAACGAAGACGGACACAAGCTCACGGCAGATGTCCAGATCGGCCGCGACCGGGAAGACGTCGCCACGGTTATCGAGGAACGCACCACCTTCCCACAGGATGGCCTGGTGGCCCTGGAGAATGTGGCTGAGGAGGAGAATTCAAACGAATATCTCATCCAGGCCGATTATGTACTCCCGATGGGGGAATCCCAATTCGAGGCGGGCTTCCGGTTTGACCTGGAGGAGGAGATTACCAGCTTCCGCCTCGACTCCCTGGACCGGGCCAGCGGGCAGTTCGTGGTCAACGAGTTGCTGACCAACACCTTTACCTACAATGAGGATGTCTATGCAGCCTACACCCAATATGGTAGTAAAATTGGAAAATTTTCCTTCCTGCTCGGGCTCCGGTTGGAGAATACGCGCCTGAGAGGCGAATTGGAATCGGAATTTGACCCCACCGCCCTGGAAGACGAACTGGGGGTGGATGTCGATGTGAATTTTGACAAAAATTACCTGGGGCTCTTCCCGACGGTGAACCTGATATACGAAATCGGGGAGAACGAAAATATTTCCCTGGGATATAACCGCCGGATCAACCGGCCCCGGGGTTGGTTCATCAACCCGTTCCCTTCCCGGAACTCGCGTACGAACATCTTCCAGGGGAACCCGGACCTGAACCCTGCCTTTTCGAATACCTTCGATTTGGGCTACCTGAAGCGCTGGGATAAACTGACCTTCAATACTTCCATCTATTACCAGCGGGAAACGGATTCCTTCGAACGCATCCAGGAATCCACCGGACAGTCCACCACAGATGGTATTGACATCATCCGCTCCATCCCGATCAACCTGTCTACCAATCAGCGGTACGGGGGCGAGGCGAGTATCCTTTTCAACCCTTCCAGGAAATTCCGGATCAACTCGAGCTTTAACATCTTCCGGTTTGTAAACGAAGGCTTCTTCAACGGCGTGGATTACGGGGCGGAGAATACCAGCTGGTTTGCACGCCTGGGATCCAAGATCACACTGCCTGCCGCCATCGAATGGCAGACGAATGCCTTTTATTTCGGCCCGCGCCAGAACGCCATCACCGATACCAAGGGGATTTTCTCCCTGAACCTGGCCTTTAGCAAGGATATCATTGAAGACAATGCCACGATTACCCTGAACGTCAACGATTTTTTCAACTCACGGAAACGCCGCTCCTTTACCGAAACCGAATTTTTTACATCAGACAGCGAATTCCAGTGGCGGCAACGTTCCGTGACCTTTTCGTTTATCTACCGCTTCAACGAGCAGAAAAAGCGAAATGCCGGACGCGGGGGCGACGGAAATTTCGGGGACGACGGGGAGTTTGAAGGGGGTTCGGGTTCCTGAGTCCCGGGACTATGGCCTGCGCAACACGTAAAGACCGGGCGGAGCGCTTTACGAGTGCCTTCCGGTGAACAGCTGCAAGCGCTGCCAATCACAGTGAGACCAAATGCAAAAAGAGCGGGATATATTCCCGCTCTTCTTTTTGTATGCTTTTATTACTGCACCCGGAGACTTCCCGGGAGGGCTATGCCTGGCGACGCCGCGCTTTCTTCGCTTCGCGTCGCTCTTTCCAGAGTTCAATCAGATTACCCCCAAGCCAATAGGGTACTACAAAGGCCAACAGGAAGATCATCAGCCAGAAACCGATGGTAACGATGGTTAAAAAGGCCAGGAAGCCGAGGTATTGGTCAAACTCAAACATATCGGTAGCTTTTCACCACAAAGATAGTGGGAATCGGACCAATCCTACAAATCAAATCCAAAAAAAACGCCTATCCCCCACCCGGGGCGGCACAGGAATTTTAGGCCGAATACGTACCTTTGGGTAAAACACCCGAACATGGAATACCGCAAAGAAAAAGACACCATGGGTACTGTACAGGTACCCGCCGACAAATATTGGGGAGCCCAGACCGAACGCTCCCGGAACAACTTTAAAATAGGGCCGCCCGCCTCCATGCCGCTGGAAATTGTCTACGGGTTTGCCTACCTGAAAAAGGCCGCCGCCTATGCGAATTGCGACCTGGGCGTACTCCCGGAGGCAAAGCGCGACCTGATCGCCCGGGTTTGCGACGAGATCCTTGAGGGAAAACACGACGACCAGTTCCCGCTGGTAATCTGGCAAACCGGTTCGGGCACCCAGAGCAACATGAACGTAAACGAAGTGATCGCAAACCGGGCCCACGAACTGGCCGGTCATACCATCGGCGAAGGGGAGAAAACCCTCCAGCCCAACGACGATGTGAACAAGTCCCAATCCTCAAACGACACCTTCCCCACGGGTATGCACATCGCGGTTTACAAAAAACTTGTGGATGTGACCCTCCCCGGGGTCCGGGCGCTCCGGGATACCCTGCAGGCTAAGTCGGAGGCCTTCATGGACGTGGTCAAGATCGGAAGGACCCACCTGATGGACGCCACACCGCTGACCCTGGGCCAGGAATTTTCGGGCTATGTCGCCCAGCTCAATTTTGGGATCCGGGCCCTGGAGAATACCCTGGACCACCTCTCGGAACTCGCCCTTGGAGGGACCGCCGTGGGAACCGGCCTCAATACGCCCCAGGGATACGACGTAAAAGTGGCCGGATATATCGCCGAGTTTACAGGGTTGCCATTCAAGACAGCCGGAAACAAGTTTGAGGCCCTGGCCGCACACGACGCACTGGTGGAAACCCACGGCGCCCTCAAGCAACTGGCGGTATCCCTGAATAAAATCGCCAACGATATCCGGATGATGGCGTCCGGCCCGCGCTCGGGAATCGGGGAAATCATTATCCCGGCCAACGAACCCGGGAGTTCCATTATGCCCGGCAAAGTGAACCCCACCCAGTGTGAAGCGCTTACCATGGTTTGCGCCCAGGTCATGGGCAACGACGTGGCCGTCACCGTAGGCGGCACGCAGGGGCATTACGAATTAAATGTTTTTAAACCCGTGATGGCTGCAAATGTCCTGCAGTCGGCCCGGTTGATCGGAGATGCCTGCCAGAGCTTCGATGCGCATTGCGCCTCGGGCATCGAACCCAACCGGGAGACCATCGAAAAGCTCCTGAACAATTCGCTGATGCTGGTAACCGCCCTGAATACCAAGATCGGGTATTACAAGGCCGCTGAAATTGCCAATGCAGCCCATAAAAACGGGACAACGCTCAAGGAAGAGGCCGTTCGCCTGGGCTACGTAACCGAAACAGAGTACGACCAGTGGGTCCGTCCCGAAGACATGGTGGGCAGCCTGGAAAAATAGCATTGCACCCCGGCGGGGTATCCCGCATGAATAACAAAAAGCCGCCCCGGTTGGGGCGGCTTTTCTTTCGCTTAAGTGATTCGTGTGTATTACTTCAGCTCGAACTTGTTCGTGCCGAGAAGTGTTAAGCGATCGTCGTATACATTCACCATATAGTTTCCTTCGGCGAATTCCCCGGAATAGTTGCTCACGTAGTCACATACGTCCAGCGTGCTGTTCTCGTAGTAGAAATTCGTGGCTTTCGTATAGGTGATGGTAGGGCCGTCTTCCACGGAGGTGGTATTGCTTCCGCCCATTACATTCCCCTGGGGGTCCAGTACCTCGATGTAGAATTCCCGGTCACCAGCTTCGGCGATCACGTTGTCTGCTACGGTAAAGCAAACCTTGATCTTGTCCGTACGGCGTGCACGGGAGGTTGAAGCGAGGTTGCCGTTGTTCCGCTCACGGACAGCGTCCACGGAGAACTGGGTCAGGTTCAGGGCAGAACCGCGCTCAACGGCATCGGCCAACTGGGTGTTCTGAACAACGAGGGAATCATTGAAGACTGTTTGTTTTTCCAGCTCGGTAAAGGTGCTGTCGCGCTGCATGGCAATCAGCGTGTTGGATTCACGCAGGGAATCCACCTGGCGAAGCAGCTCTTCGCGCTCCTGTTTCAGGATGGATACCTGGCGACGGTAGCGGGAAAGCGTAGACAGGTCGGCCTTCATGGACTTAACGCTGTCGATGTATTTGGCGATGTTATCCCGGGCAGCTACCAGCTCTTCATTGGTGGCGTTGCTTTCAAGAATGGCCTTGTCGTATTCGGACTTCAGGCTGTTCAGGTCATCAACCACCAGTTCTTTCTCCTGGGTCAATACCGCTTCATTCTTCTTTTTCTCCTGGTAAAGGCTTACTGTGTAGATGATCGTCCCGAGCAGGATAACCCCCAACAGACCGGCAATTACCTTCAATCCATTATTGTTTTTAGTCTCTGACATAGTGATAAAAGTTAATTTCTTCGTTTTTGGTTTTTTGTTTGTACCACTCTATATACGACCCAGGGCCTGATTTTAGATTTCCCAAATGCCTAAAATCCGTGCTTTTTTTCGCTCAGGCCCCTGAATACAGTATATTTAGGAAGTATAAATTTTAAAAACTGTGATGAAAATGAACCGATTTCCCGGCTTGCAGCACCTGAAAGGCCTCGCCCTGCCACTATTCCTTGCCCTCTTGTCCCTCTCGGCCTGTAAAGAACAAAAAAAGCAGCCAACCGCTGAATCCGAAAGCCCGGAACCCCGTGAACAGACGGCGGAATTACCCACAGTCCAACCGGTTTCGCATGCAACAGCCGTCCTAGAATGGGAAGGTACCACGATCTATATCGACCCGGTTGGGGACGCCTCCCTGTTTTCGGGATACGCCGCTCCTGACATTGTGCTTGTCACGGACATCCACGGCGACCACTTCAGCGCGGAGACGCTCAGTGCTTTATCCCTGGGGGATGCCCGGCTGATTGTCCCGGCGGCCGTCGCCGAGCAAATGGAGGGTGGCCTGGCAGAGCAAGCGGAAACCCTTGCCAACGGCTCCGAAATCGAGGCTTCTGGAATCCGCATTACGGCCATTCCCATGTACAACCTGCGGGAAGAAGCCCTGGATTTCCACGTAAAAGGGAGGGGCAACGGCTATGTGCTGGAGAAAAACGGCACGCGCGTTTATTTTTCTGGAGATACCGAAGACATCCCGGAAATGCGGTCACTCGAAGATATCGACATGGCTTTTGTTTGCATGAACCTCCCGTATACGATGACGGTAGACAGCGCTGCGGACGCCGTACTGGAGTTTAAGCCCGAGAGTGTATACCCCTATCATTACCGGGGCAACCCGGATGTAAGCGATACCGGGAAATTCCGGCAACTGGTGGAAGCGGGCGACCCGGGGATCGAAGTGGTCCAGCTGGACTGGTACCCCGGGGCAGACTATTAGTTCGCAGGAGCCCCCGGGTGGTTCATGTAACAAATCAGTGGATATTGCGTCTATTAAAACGGGCCTGGCGGCCCGGATACCTAATTGAATAAATTTCCTTTTATGAAAATTACCACGCTGAAGCAAACGCTGCTGGGCCTGGGTAGCCTGCTGCTTGTCGCCTGCGCGGACGATTCCGAAAAAGCATCAACGGCATCTGAATTCACCGTACCGGTAACCTATTACCAACTCGACAACGGCCTGAAAGTCATCCTCTCGCGGGACACCACGGCCCCGACAGTCATCGTAGCAGCCTATTACAATATCGGATTCCGCATTGAACCCAGGGACCGTACGGGTTTTGCCCATTTATTCGAGCACATGATGTTCCAGGGATCCGAGAACCTCGGGAAAATGGAGTTTATCAAATTGGTCCAACAGAATGGCGGCGTCCTCAACGGGTCCACGCGTTTCGACTTCACAAACTATTTTGAAATCGTCCCTTCCCATAAACTGGAGACCATGTTATGGGCGGAAGCCGACCGGATGCGCGGCCTGGATATCACCCAGGAAAACCTGACCAACCAACAGGGGGTAGTGAAAAACGAGGTGAAAGTCAATGTGCTCAACCAACCCTATGGCGGCTTCCCCTGGCTCGATATGCCCCAGTATGCCAATGAAAACTGGTACAACGCCCACAATTTCTACGGCGACCTGGAAGATTTGGACGCCGCCAACCTGGAAGATGTCCAGAGCTTCTTCAATACCTACTACTCCCCCAACAATGCGGCCCTTGCCGTGGTAGGCGATTTTGATGAGGCAGAGGCACGGGCATGGATTGAACAGTATTTCGGGGACATCCCATCTGCAGAGATCCCCCCCCAACCGGATATTTCCGAACCCCGCCAGGAGGAGGAAAAAGAATTTGTCAAGAATGACTCCCTCGCAAACAAACCCGCCCTGGCCGTGGCCTATCACATGCCTGAGCGCAACACGCCGGAATATTACGCCATGGGGCTCCTGGACCAGATCCTGGTACAGGGCGACAACAGCATGCTCGTACAGAAACTGGAAAACGAAAAAGGCCTTACCTCCAACGTCAATGGGGGTATCAATTACCTGGGGAATATGTTTAACTACAACGGGCCGATGCTCTGGATGTACGACCTGACTTACGACAACGACACCACCCGGGAAGAAGTGATGGCTGCTGTTGAAGAGGTCATGGATGGCTTGAAAGACCGCCTGACCCAGGAAATGCTCGACCAGGCCATTGTCAAGATCCGATCACAACTCTACGACAACCTGGGAGGCTCCTTCGGGCTTGGAAGGGCCGACCTGCTGTGCAGTTTTGCGCTATTTGACGACAATCCGGCCCGGATTAATTCCCTGGAGGACGAATTCCGCAAAATCGATTTGGAAACCGTGCGCAATACAGTAGATGAGTACCTGAGGCCAACCAACCGTACTATTCTAGTCACCAACCCGCTGCTGGCCGATAATGCTAAAACCGAATCACGATGAAGAATTTCCTATCCACCCTTACTGCCCTGATCCTGCCCGTGGTAATTCTCTCAGGCCAGGAAAAACAAATGCCGCCGGAAGGGGGTACCCCTAAAAATTTCACCCTTCCCGAAAAAGAAGTAATCAACTTTGACAACGGCCTGGAACTGGTACTCATCCCCTATGGGTCCATCCCGAAGGCTAACATACAGATCAGCGTCAAAACCGGGAATATCCACGAGGGCCCCGATCAAATCTGGCTGAGCGACCTGATGGCCGACCTGATGGAAGAAGGCAGCACCTCCCGGACTGCCAGGGAAATTGCTGATGAGATGGCCGGGATGGGCGGCAACCTGAATATCGGCGTCGGTGCGCACCACACCACATTGTCGACCTCTGTCCTGTACGAATTTGCCCCGCAGGCAGTACAGGTGATGGCCGATGTACTCCGGAATCCCAGCTGGCCCGGCGGGGAACTCGACCGCCTGAAAGGAGATATGAAGCGCAACCTGGCCGTACAAATGTCCCGGCCCCGTTCCCAGGCCTACCGGGATTTTATGGCGAGCATCTACCCGGACCACGCCTACGGCCGCGTCTTCCCCACCGATACCATGATCGATTCCTATACCGTTGAAGATATCCGGTCATTCTTCGAGGCCCAGGTAGGTGCCCGGCGGACCACGGTCTACGTGGCGGGCAACTTTGATGCCGGGGCCGTGGAGGAGGCCGTCCGCAACGCCCTGGGCGATTGGCGCGAAGGCCCGGAAGAAAATTACCCTGTGGCAGAGGCAGCGCCGGCGGAAGTCGTGAAGATCATCGACCGCCCCGGGGCACCGCAGTCCACCATCTATTACGGGCTGCCCGTGCCAGACCCCTCCCAGGAGGATTTCCTGGCCCTGGATGTGACCAACTCCATCCTCGGAGGGTCGTTTGCCTCGCGGATCACCAGCAATATCCGGGAAGACAAGGGGTATACCTACTCCCCCACGAGTATCTATGATACGAACTATAAGACCGCTTTGTGGTATGAGCGGGCCGACGTTACCACCGAACATACCGGCCCTTCCATTGCGGAAATCAAAAAAGAAATCGCCCGTCTGCAGGAGGAGCCGCCCAGCGCGGACGAACTCGAGGGGATTATCAACTATGAATCCGGGATCTTTGTACTCCAGAATTCGAGCCCATCCGGCATCATCGGGCAGCTGGTATTTTTAGACACCCATGAACTGGACGAGTCATTCCTGGAAAACAAGGTGGCCAATATGCACGCGGTTACCCCGGAACAGGTGATGGAACTCACCCGGAAATACATCCGACCGGAGAATATGACGTTGATCGTCGTAGGCGATAAGGCAAAAATCGAGAGCCAGCTACAGGAGACCGTGGAGCTCCCGCTAAAGCAGTAGTCCCGCTAAGGCTTTATTTTGGCGAAGGGGCTGAACGGGGCCTTCCTGGACCCTCAGTATTCCGGGGTTGCTTCGGTTACTCCCTGAC